>JAZSDD010000063.1:0-20466 GCA_045530945.1 Christensenellaceae bacterium | reverse complement strand
ATTAAAAACACCCGTTTAGGGTGTTTTTTATAAGTAATTTTTGATTTTAGAAAAACTTTCAATTTGATTTATGCCCTTATTAACTGCCAAAAAAAGTGCAGAGGTATCAAACCTTGCGTCGTGATAGCCACATTCGGTTTCAAAGGTTTGTTCGGAAAACCTTTGAATATCCCTATCCTCTATTCCAAGGCAAGCACAAAGCTCAGATAGTTTAGGATATTTATATCCGTTATGATTTGCCCTACAAAGTTTACAATAGGTAACGGAGTTTTTCATAGTGCAAAACCCCTTTTCCGAATTGAAAAATCTGCCCGCATTTTCAAACTCTGCTCTTAAAAAAGAAAAATCAAAAGAGGTATTATGTGCAATAAGTAAATCGGCAAGGTCAAAATCCTCTTCAATTTCAGAAATCAAATGCTTAAACCTTTTCCCTCCCGATAAACTTTTAAGCAAAGGCACTGAAAAACCGTGAACGGATAGCGCACCGTACTCAACGAAATCCACCTCAAAGAAAAAGTTTTTAGGTTTAATAGCGCTTCCCCGTTGAATTATATAGGAAAGTTGGCATATATTACCGGGGCGAAGCCCCGTTGTTTCCGTGTCTAAATAAATAACCATAATAATAATTAATAATAATTAAATCAGGGCAAAACAACAAGTTCTGCCCTGAAAATTTTTGTTCTCTTCCTTATTTGTAAAGGTCCTCAAACACGTTCTTGTAGAGAATAACCTTATCTGATTCTTCGTAACGGTTGGTGTTAATCATATCTCTTTTTATTCTTTCAAGAGAATTGGTAACCTTTGCAGAAGTGAGATTATTTGCAGTGTGGAATAGATAGTTGTCTTCCTTTTCAAAGTTTTCCCAATCGGAGATTAGAGATTGATAATAGGTTTTCCACTCGTCTGCCGATTTACTTTCGCCACTTTCTTTATTTAAGTATTCAACCAAAGTGGGAACGCTGAAATTAACGTTGAAACTTTCAGAATAGAACATAACGTGATATCCAAAATCAGATGCAACGATAACGTAACCCGTGCCTTGTTCTAATAAAATTCTACCAGCATCACCAAATGTTTTAACGTATTCTTCGGTATTAGCACCGTCAACTGCGGGTTTAATAACGTATCCGTCGTAAGTGTTAAGTGAACCGTCATCAGTAGAGAAAGCGAAAAGCATTTCGTTAATTTTTGCTTTGTATTCAGAAACGTCTGCAAGAGATTTTGCTCCGTAAACGGAAACGCCTAATGAGTTGTAAGCAGAAAGGTTATCTGCTTGAGTACCACCAAGATAAGCGTCCATAAAGGAAATAAACTCGTCGAGTTGATAGGTATAAAGATCGGTTACAGTGTAGAGGGCGGGAGTTTTCTTTTCCTCGTCTGCCTCTTTAATCATTTTATAATTACCTTGTAATGGCAAAGAATTGTTTTTATCTTTTGCAAAGGTATAGTCGCCAGTAAAGATAAGTTTATTTTCTGCGCCAACGGTAATTTCTTCGGTATCATATCCTGATAATACCCAACTTGAACGAAGATCGGAAACGAGAGTAGATGCTAAAATATTTGCTCTTTTTTCAGCATACTCAACGTCTGAAATATTTGCATTATCAGTTCTGATTGCGGTAATCTTTTCCGTTTGTTCTTCGCTTGCTCCAAGAAGTAGGTTATGAACGTAGCCGTAACTACCAAACGCAGAATAAATCATAGGAGAGCCTACGCTCGCATTACTCAATGCATCAACGAAATCTGCATTGTCCCATTCTGATTGATCTGCATATGCCTCAGCATATTCATCAACGAGATCGTCAAAACTTAAAGATTGTCTTGCTTCAAGAGAAAGCGTTTCTTCTAAAATAGTTAACAACTCTGTTTCGAGATAATTCTTTTTACTATTCTTAAAGTAATCAGTGCTCTCTAAAGTACCGTTATAATCCTTACCTAAGAGCTCGTTAACCTCTAATAATTCAATAACTTCGTTAAAAGCCTCTCTTCTATCAGCAGATGAATTAATATCAAAGCCCTTACTTATATAAGCTTGCTTTTCTTCTTTACTAAACTCCGCCTCTTTGTTGGTAGCGTTTGATGGAACTGTTCTAACCTCACCAACTACCGTGTCTTGAACCTTAACCTCTTCGTTAGGCATAGCAGAATTTAAAAGGTCGTTTATAGCAACGTACGTTTTATATTCAGCATCTAAAATTCCGTCTGCATCAACGTATCTCTCAAGTTGGTAAACACCCTTAGTTGAATCGGCAATTTTACCATCCTCTTCAAACTTCTTCATTGCACCTTGTGCCAAGATTCTTGAAGAAACCATTTCGTCAAAGAGTAAATTATACGCTTTTTCTTCGGTGTAACCGTAGTACTGAACGTAAAGATAACCGTAGTTGAGATATCCCATAACTAAGTCTTTTTTGTAAATGTTCTCTTCTCCATCGTTTACCTTAATAGTTGCAACGACTTGGTTCATATCCCTTTGGCTATCAACGGTAACCAGCCTACAACCCGATAAGCAAGTAGCCCCGATTAAAATTGAAAGTATTAAGGATAAAAATGCTGTCAATCTCTTCTTCATATATTATCTCCAAAAAATTAAAAAACTTTATAAAAATGCATAATACTGCATTTATTAAGTATATATTAAAATCTCAAAAATTGCAATAGATTTTTTGCACATTTTAAATATTTAACTTGCAAAAATTCTTATTTATTTAATTTTTCCAAAAAAGCACGCATTACACCTAACGTTTCCACGTTGTTTTTTTGCTTAGAAATAAACTCTAAACTAACTTTGTTTGAAACGTTTATAACTACTTCCCCGTTAGATTTATCCACCAAAGAAACTAAGTTCTCGTTCTTAAAAACAGAAATGTCACCAAATATAATACAAGCCCTTTCTTTGTTTATTATAACTTTTTCCGCACCGATTTTCATTGCTAAATACTTAAATAGCGCAATATCAATAAGATTTTTCACCTCCTCAGGAATTTCGCCGAAAACGGAGGAAATCTCTTCTATTAATTCCCTTTCGTCATCTTTTGACTTAATCTCGGCAATACGCTTATACGTTTCCATTCTTGCGCTCGGTCTTACGATATACATTTCAGGAATATATGCGTTTATTCTAATATCAAGGTCAACGACACGCTCCTCTTCTCCTGAGAGTTCCTCTTTTAGAAGTTTAGAATATAGTTCGTAACCGATTTTATCCATATGTCCGTGTTGTTCTGCGCCTAAAATGTTTCCCGCACCCCTTATTTCAAGGTCACGCATAGCAATTTTTATGCCACTTCCCATTTCTGCAAACTCTATAATTGCGTTAAGCCTTTCGTAAGCAGTTTGAGTTAAAACTTTTTCTCTCTTAAAGGTAAAATATGCGTAAGCAAGTCTATCGCTTCTGCCCACTCTCCCCTTTAATTGATAAAGGGTGGAAAGCCCCATTTTGTCTGCGTCTATAACTATAAGCGTGTTTGCCTTTGGCAAGTCAATTCCGTTTTCTATTATGGTTGTGGAAACTAAAAGATCGGTTTTTCCTTCGTAGAAGGAATTTATGTTGTTTTCCAGCGTTCTCTCGTCCATTTGACCGTGAACTACCGTCATTTTAATACCTGGAATTAACGCCCTAATTTTTTCAGAAAAAGTAAAGATACTTTCCACTCTGTTATATAAAATAAAGGCTTGACCTCCACGGTTAATTTCGCGCAAAATAGCGTCCTTTATAAGCGTTTCCGTTTCCTCAGTAACGTAAGTTTGCACGGGCAAGCGTTGTTTAGGTGGCGTGTTTATTGTGCTTATTGACCTAATTCCAGTAAGCGACATATGAAGAGTTCTCGGAATAGGCGTTGCAGTAAGAGTTAAGGTGTCAATGTTCTTTTTAAGAAGTTTAATTTTTTCTTTGTGTTCAACGCCAAAACGTTGCTCTTCGTCAAGCACCAAAAGTCCCAAATCCTTAAAGGCTATATCTTTGCTTAATAACCTATGCGTGCCTATAACGAAATCAATTTCCCCGTTTTTTAAGCCTTCAATAATCTTTTTTTGTTGGGTAGGCGTTCTAAACCTATTAATGCAAGCAATTTTTACGCCAAAGTTGGCAAATCTCTTTACGGCTGTGTTATAGTGTTGCTCACATAATATGGTGGTGGGTGCTAAAAGCACCGCTTGTTTTCCGTTTACAACGGCACGGAAAATTGCTCTAAACGCCACCTCCGTTTTTCCAAAACCAACGTCACCACAAATTAGCCTATCCATAACCTTTTGGCTTTTCATATCTGACAAAATCTCTTGATCAGCCTCTTCTTGATCGGGCGTTTCTTCAAACTCGAAAGAGTTATTAAATGCATTTTCAAGTTCCGTGTCAGAATAAAAAGCAAAACCTTTTTGAGCAGATCTTTCTTCGTATAATTTCTTAAGGTCGAAAGACATCTTTTTAATGCTTTCTTTAACAGCCCTTTTAACCCTTTCAAAATCAGTTCCACCAATTTTAGAAAGGCGTGGCGACTTTTCGCTACCGACGTATCTCGTTAGAGAATCCATCTGCTCCACGGGAACGTATAAAACCGCCCCCTCTGCATATAAAACGGCAACGTAATCTTTGGTGCTTTCAGTACTCGAAATCCTTTTAGAACCTAAAACCTTGCCAACGCCGTGCGTTTCGTGAACGCAATAGTCCCCAACTTCAGGCGCAGAGAAAAAACTTTGTTTTTTTGATCTAATCTTCTTTTTATCCTTGCTTTTAGCATAAAGATTTTTTGTTCCTATAATTACCGTTTTTTCCTCGTGAAAAACAAAGCCCGAAGATAGCGTTTGATCTGAAATACAAACGCCCGAAAAGTTTTGAGGTTTTGTAAGAGTGGAGGCAATGCCTCTATCAGAAAGTTCCGAAGAGAAAATCTCCGCCCTCGTTCTATTTCCACAAAAAACTAAGATTTTATAGCCGGAATAAAGCCAATTATTTATATCTTGATAAACTTCCTTAAAATCTAAATGATAGTTTGCAATACCGGAATTTTGGGGATTTATAATCTTTAACGGATTAAAAAAAGGTATAGCAGTTGAAAGCGTTTGCAACGCACACTCCCTATGTTTTTTAATTCTTTCAAGAACTTCCTGTTTTGTAAAAAATCCGTTTTTCGCAATGGAAAACACGTCGCCAGATTGCGATAACGAATTAAACCTTTCTAAAAACTCCTTTTCCGAAAGGTCCATAAACTCGTTAATGCTCTTTGCCTCGTCATAGATAACGACGCAATCCTTTTTTAGGCTATTAAAAATATTATCAAAGCCGTTAAGTAAGTAAGGAACGGAGGATAAAACGTCTAAATCTTTGCTCTCAAACGCTCTTAAAATTTCCTCTTTTACGCCCCTCAATCTCGTCGCTTTTTCTTTGCTTGCGCAACCAATTTCCTTATCTAAAATTTTAGTAATTTCCGTTAAATTTTCATCTTCTAATAAGAATTCTGAACACTGCAAAACGCTAATGATAGGCAGTGTTTTTAGCGTTTGTCTTGACTCAGCATCAAAGGATTTTATGCTTTCAATTTCATCCCCAAAAAAATCAATTCTAATAGGTGTTTCACCATTTACGGGAAACACGTCTAACACGTCCCCAAAAACGGAAAAAGTACCCTTAGATAAACACTGCTCTACCCTTTCGTAACCAAGCGCCAAAAGATGGGATGTAGCCTCTAATAAATCCCTTTCTTCCCCCTTTAATAAGGTTAGATTTTTAAGTTTTTTTGGAAAGCCTTGCATAAGCGTTTCAGGCGTAACCACAATAACGTCTGCTCTGTCAATTTTATCTATTGCGTTAAGCCTTGCAAATAGCCCCTCTTTTGAGAACGCTTTTAACATTACTAAATTAAAATCTTTAGGAGGGATATAAACGACGTTCTTATTTGAAAACTCTTTTATTTCTTTGGCGTTTTGTTCTGCGGAAATAGCGTCTTTCACCACGAATAAAACTGGCGAATCAATGGTGGAAACAAGGTAATTTTTAAATGCTTTATTAACGCCAAATACCGCCGAAGGAACACCTTGGCGGATGCAATCGTTTAATTCATAAACGGAATTAGAACGGTATTTAATTGTGTTAACAAAATCTAGCATATATATCTCACGGCAAGGTTTTATTGTGCCTTGCCGTTATACTTTTGCATAATTTTATCAAAATCTTCGCCTTGCGCAAAACTCTTGGCTATATCCCCTGCAATATCAGTTGCCCTTTCAAAAAGTTCCACTTCCTCTTTTTTAATTCCCGATAACACATAGTTAATAAGTGGAATTTTAACCTCTCCGTCTTGCATAAAACCTATTCTTACACGCTTAAACTTTTCGCTTGACAACTCTTTAACGATATTTCTCATACCGTTATGAGTGCCTGCAGAACCTTCTTTTCTAATTCTAATAACGCCTTTTTTTAAGTCGTAATCGTCGTAGATAACTAAAAGATCGCTAAGGTCGATTTTATAAAAAGATATTAGTTCTCTAACGCTCTCACCACTTAAATTCATATACGTTAAAGGCTTGGCAAGGATAACTTTTTCCATACCTATTTTAGTTTCTGCGATAAGCGCTCTACATTTTTGTTTTGAAAATTCCACGTTAAGTTTTTCCGCCGCCTTATCAACACTCATAAAGCCTAAGTTATGAAAGGTGTTTAGATATTCTTTATCGGGATTTCCAAGCCCTACTATAAGTTTCATATTTGATAAATAAAAAAGCCGTTAAAATTAAACGGCTTTTGTTAAAACGATTATTAGTCTTCGTAAATTGCCGAAAGGGAAGTTTCGGAGAAAACCGTTCTTATTGCCCTTGCAAAATACTTTGCCGTAGAAATAACTTTAATCTTGGGGTGATTTTTGATTTCTTCGGGAATATCAATAGTATCTAAAACTGCAATTTCTTTTATGGGAGAATCGGTAAGACGTTTCATTGCAGGACCTGAAAGAACGCCGTGCGTACAACAAGCGTAAACTTCTTTTGCTCCGTTCTTAACTAACGCTTCAGCGCCTTGAACGATAGTACCTGCGGTATCAATCATATCGTCTACCATAAGGCAGGTTTTACCCTCAACGTCACCTATAACGTTCATAACTTCAATAGCATTTGCCTTAGGTCTTCTCTTATCTACTATAGCAAGTGAAGCGTTAACTCTTGATGCAAAATTTCTTGCTCTACCAACGCTACCAACGTCTGGCGAAACAACCGTCCAATTTTCATCCATTTTCTTTTTATAATATTTTGCAAGTAATGGAGCGCCGTAAAGATGGTCAACGGGAATTTCAAAGAAACCTTGAATTTGAGCCGCGTGTAAATCCATAGTCATAACTCTATCTGCACCTGCAGTAGTTAAGATATCGGCAACAAGTTTTGCCGTAATCGGGTCTCTAGGACGAGCCTTTCTATCCTGACGAGCATAGCCGAAGTAAGGAAGAACTGCCGTAATTCTTCCCGCAGAAGCTCTCTTACAAGCATCTATTAAAATTAGAAGCTCCATAAGATTGTCGTTTACGGGTGAAGAGGTAGATTGAATAATAAAAATATCCTTACCTCTTACGGTTTGGGGAAGAGTAATACTAATTTCCCCGTCTGAAAATTTACCAACTTCTGCCTCGGAAAGAGGAAGTTTAAGTTCTTTAGCAACCGCTTCGGCTAAAGGTCTGTTGGAATTTCCGCACAAGATTTCAATTTCGTTGCCGTGTGTAATCATTTAACTTTTCTCCTAATGTAACTTTGTGTACATATGGTACTTGTCTTAATTCTAAACCAAAACGAAAAAATAGTCAAGTGTATTTTATCTATTTTTACGCAACTTTGTTTTATTAGTTAGGCGTTGACTGAAAACAAAAATAATTACCTTAACATTTCAAGTGTCCAACGTTCATACGCCTGCGTATATACTATCTTTATTTATTTAAAAAACACTTGACGAAAGGTGTGGGACATGGTAAAATTAATTAGGTTAATTTTTGGGGAAAATAGCCCCATAAAATTTCCGTCTTTTTCACCAAATTATATAACGCTCAGCGATATGTAACGCTAAATTTTTTGACGTAATTAAAGCGAGCATTTTATTTTATTACTTCTTTAATTTAAGGAGAGCTTATGAAAGGAATTATTTTAGCTGGTGGCACTGGCTCTAGGCTATATCCATTAACGCTTGTTACTAGTAAACAACTTCTACCTATCTACGATAAACCTATGATTTATTACCCCCTTTCCACGTTAATGCTTGCGGAAATAAGGGATATTTTAATTATTTCAACAATTGAAGATGCTCCGAGGTTTAAGAACCTTTTAGGCGACGGGTCTAAGTTCGGTGTAAACTTATCCTATGCCGTACAACCCTCACCTGACGGTATTGCGCAAGCCTTTATTATTGGTGAAAAATTTATTGGGGACGATTCTTGTGCCTTAATTTTGGGCGATAATATATTCTACGGCGCAGGTCTTATTCAACATTTAAGAAACTCTATCGCAAGAGCAAATCAAGGCAACGCAACTATTTACGGATACCACGTTAATGACCCCGAAAGATTTGGCGTTGTAGAATTCGATAAAGACAATAACGCCGTATCAATTGAGGAAAAACCAAAAAAACCTAAGTCAAACTACTGTGTAACCGGCTTATACTTCTATCCTAAGGGCGTTAGTGAAATGGCGAAAATGGTTCGCCCATCAAAGAGAGGCGAACTTGAAATAACTTCACTAAACAACCTTTATTTGCAACAAGGCAAGGTACACGTAACTACACTTGGACGTGGTTATTCTTGGCTTGACACGGGAACGCACGAATCTTTGACCGAGGCATCTAACTACATCCAAACGATTGAAGAGCATCAAGGCTTAAAAATCGCTTGTCTTGAAGAAATAGCCTACAATAACGGATGGATTTCTAAAAAGAAACTTCTTTCAATCGCAAAAACCATGTCGCAAAATCAATACGGCGCATACTTAAAGAAAGTTTCTCAAGGAAGAATTCGTTATACTTCAACCTTAAGCAAAAACTAACGGCTACTTTAATTCAATCACTCAAGGAGAAAGTTATGTGTAAAATTTTAGTTACGGGTGGAGCAGGTTTTATAGGCTCTAATTTCGTTTACTATTTATTGAATAATTATAATGAAGATAAAATCGTTTGTATCGACAAGTTAACTTACGCCGGTAATATTCAAACGCTAAATACCGCTATTCAAAATAAAAAATTCCGTTTCATCAAAGGCGACATATGCGACCGTGAGACGGTTTTTAATTTGTTTGAGATTGAAAAACCTGACATCGTAGTTAATTTTGCTGCAGAAAGTCACGTTGACCGTTCTATTGAAAACCCCGAAATCTTCCTTAAAACCAATATTTTAGGAACGCAAGTTTTAATGGACGCTTGTCTTAAATTTGGCGTTAAGAGATTTCACCAAGTATCTACTGACGAGGTATATGGAGATTTACCACTTGATAGGCCCGATTTGTTTTTTACAGAACAAACTCCCCTAAAAACAAGTTCTCCTTACTCTTCATCAAAGGCAGGGGCTGACCTTTTAGTTAATGCCTATCATAAAACCTACGGATTAAACACGACGATAAGCCGTTGTTCAAACAACTACGGTCCTTATCAATTCCCAGAAAAACTTATCCCCCTTATGATTTCACGCGCTCTTGCAAACGAGCCTCTCCCCGTTTATGGTGACGGGCTTAACGTAAGGGACTGGTTATACGTTGAAGACCACTGCAAAGCTATCGACCTTATAATGAGAAAAGGAAAGGTTGGTGAAACTTATAATATCGGTGGTCATAACGAAATGAAAAATATAGACATCGTTAAATTAATTCTTAAAGCTCTTGATAAAAGTGAAGATTTAATTACCTACGTTGCCGATAGAAAGGGTCACGATTTAAGATATGGAATTGACCCTACTAAGATTCATAACGAATTAGGCTGGCTTCCCGAAACTAAGTTTGCCGACGGTATAGTTAAAACGATAAACTGGTACTTGGAAAACAAAGACTGGTGGGAAAACATAATTAACGGCGAATACTTAGATTATTACGAAAAAATGTACGGAGAACGCTTAAAGGCCTCCAAAAAATAGGAAATTTATTATGAAAATTTTAGTTACAGGCGTTAAAGGTCAATTAGGACACGACGTTGTGAACGAATTAATAAAACGTGGGCATCAACCTGTTGGGGTTGACGTTGAGGAAATGGATATAACTTGCAAAGAGCAAGTTGAAGATACTTTTAAGAAAATTCTGCCAGACGCTGTAATTCACTGCGCAGCGTGGACTGCCGTTGACCTTGCTGAAGAAGAGATTAACACTAATAAGGTATACGCTATTAACGCTTTGGGAACAAAATATATTGCAGAGTGTTGCAAAAAATACAGTTCAAAACTTATATACATAAGCACTGATTACGTCTTTGACGGACAAGGGGACAAACCTTGGCAACCTGATTGCAAAAGTTTTTCTCCCCTAAACTATTACGGCAAAAGTAAACTTGAAGGCGAATTATTCGTTTCATCAATTTTAGAAAACTACTTTATCGTTAGAATTGCTTGGGTTTTTGGCAAAAACGGAAATAATTTCGTAAAAACTATGTTAAACCTTTCAAAAACTCACCAAAAACTTCGTGTCGTGTGCGATCAGATAGGCACTCCAACCTACACTTACGATCTTGCTAAACTATTATGCGAAATGGTTGTTTCTAAAGAATACGGATATTATCACGCAACCAACGAGGGTGGATATATTTCTTGGTGCGACTTCGCAAAAGAAATTTTTAAGATGAAAAACTTATCGACGGAAGTTATACCCGTAACTACGAGTGAGTACGGTGTTTCTAAGGCAAAACGCCCGTATAACAGTAGGCTTGATAAACAAAAACTTACTGACGCCGGTTTTACAAGACTTCCCCATTGGAAAGATGCGCTTAAACGATATTTATCGGAGATAGATATTTAATCATGAGTCAAATTAAATTAGTTAAAACACCCATAGATGATTTATTTATAATAGAACCTACCGTACATAGAGACGGTAGGGGTTATTTTATGGAAACGTATAATCAACGTGATATGGAAGAGGCTGGACTTAACGTAACTTTCGTTCAAGACAACCAGTCAATGAGCGTTAAAGGAGTTTTGAGAGGGCTTCATTTCCAAAGAAAGCACCCTCAAGGAAAATTAGTTAGAGTTATAAAGGGAAAAGTTTTTGACGTTGCCGTTGATATGCGTTCAAAGAGTCCAACGTTTGGCAAATGGTACGGAGTGGAACTCTCGGAAGAGAATAAAAAACAATTTTATATTCCAGAGGGGTTTGCTCACGGATTTTTAGTTCTTTCTGACACCGCAGAATTTTGCTACAAATGTACCGACCTATATTATCCCGACGATCAGGACGGAATTGCTTGGAACGATCCAACTATCGGCATAATTTGGCCGGAAGTTTTAGGAGAGTATAAAGGCACTGCTTCAGCAGAGGGTTACTCTATGAAAGACGGAACGGCAATTAGTTTAAGCCAAAAAGATCAACAATTATTAACGATAAAGGATTCGTACAAATTCTAATGAAGATAGACGTGGTTTGTCCGTTATATATGGCGGAAAAAGAAATTGAACAAATTATAGCAAATATCAAAAAGCAAGAAAACGTTGAAATAAATAAAATCATTTTCCCCGTTACCCTTTCTGAGGATAGCGAGAAAACGATTGAAATTATTAAAAACTATTCTTGCACTTACTTTACGGTAGAAAAAAAGGAGTTTTCTCACAGTTTAACGAGAGAAAAAGCAATGAGTGAATTTTGCGAATCAGACGTGGTTGTTATGCTTACGCAAGACGCTGTTTTAGAAAAAACTGACGCATTTTACCAAATCGCTTCTGCCGTTAATGAAAACGTGCCTTATGCATACGGCAAGCAAATTTGTAAAAAGAAGAACATAGAATATTATACTCGTAAGAAAAATTACGCTAATGTTTCTCACACCGTTGAGAGTAAAGACGTTGAGAAGATGGGACTTTTAGCGTTCTTCGCATCAGACGCATTTTCCGCATACTATCGCCCCCTATTTTTAGAGCTTGGTGGGTACGACGGTATTCCGATGATGATGAACGAAGATATGTATTACGCTAAAAAGATTATAGACAGAGGTTACAAAAAAGCGTACGTTGCAGAGGCAGAAGTCGTTCACTCTCACAAGTTCACCTTAAAGCAACTTTATAAAAGGTATTACGATACGGGGGTTTGGTTTGCAGAACACCCTGAATTTAACCAATATAAATCTACGAGTTCAGGTCTAAAACTTGCTCTCTATACTTTTGGGAAAGCTTTACTTCATTTTAACGTCCCCGTTTTATTCCGTTTGATCCCCGATATGCTTGCGAGATTTTTAGGTATGAAAAAGGGCAAAAAAATTGGTAAACTTGGTAATAAGGAAAAACAATAGATTAAAATGAATAAAGTTTCAATAATAATTCCCGTTTACAACGTAGAAAAGGAAGTTAAAAGCTGTTTAGAAAGCGCAATAAATCAAACGTACGAAAATTTAGAAATTTTAGTCGTTAACGACGGTTCTACGGACGGTTCAAAGGAAATTTGTCTAAGCTTTGCAAAACAGGATAAAAGAATTATATATTTTGAAAAGCCTAATGGAGGGCTATCTGATGCAAGAAATTTTGGGCTTGAAAGAGCAAGTGGCGATTATATCTTCTTTTTAGATTCAGACGACACAATTGAAAAAGATTGCATTGAAACGCTCTGCTCTCTTATAGAGGAAAATCAATCGGATATTGCCGTTGGGCAGTTTAATATAGTTTACGACACTGGAAAAGTGGAAAGCAACGAAGATGGAACAACCCTTCTTCTAAACAACGAGCAAGCGTTAGAGTGCGCATTGTACGACGAATTTTCCATTTCCGCTTGCGCAAAACTTTTCAAACGAGAACTTTTTAAGAAAATTCGTTTCCCCGTTGGCAGATTATACGAAGATATCGCAACTACTTACAAGGCTCTATTTAATGCGGAAAAGATTTCCTATATAGGTAAAGGCGCTTATAATTACCTAATACGTCAAGGCTCTATTACAAGAAAAGAGTTTAACGAAAAAAAATTAGACGTTATCACCTCTTCTGATGAAATGTGTGATTTTTGCTCTCAAACCTTTCCTTCGATTGAAAAGGCAACGATAAGAAGAAGAGTATGGGCAAGGTTAAACGTTCTAACACAAATTGCCGTTAGCAAAAATGGATATAAACCTATCAAACCTATAATCTCTTATGTTAAAAAATATGGGAAAATAGTGCTTAAAGATAAAAGAGCACCAAAAAGAGATAAACTTGCAATAAGATGTTTGTGCTTTGGATTTTGGTTTTTTAAGTTGGTTTGGAAAACTCACCAAAAAATAGGCAAAAAATATTAAAGGATTTTATTATGGATAAAGTATTAACCATTTCAATAGCAGCGTATAACGTAGAGAAGTTCTTATTTGAAACGCTCAATTCATTAAAGTGTAAAAATATTGATAAACTTGAAGTTATTATCGTCAACGACGGAAGTAAAGACGGTACTGTTGACGTTGCTAATTCTTTTGTAGAAAGTTATCCTAATACGTTTAAATTAGTAAATAAAGAAAACGGTGGATACGGTTCTACGATAAATAAGGGTATAGAGTTTGCTACCGGAAAATACTTTAAGCAATTAGATGGCGACGATAAGTTTGACACGGAAAATTTAGATAAGTTTATAGAAGAACTTGAAAAAATTGACGTTGATATTGCTTACACTCCCTTTTGTTTTTGGACGGACGATAAACTAACCCCCGTTTACTGTGGGTTAGAAGATAAAAGCGCCACTAACAATTCTTTAGACGAATATCTTAAAGATTTTAACGGATATCTTCAAATGCATTCGCTTGCGTTTAGAACTTCCCTTTTGAAAGATAACGGCATAAAAATTCTTGAGAACTGTTTTTATACTGACACTGAATATGCCCTATATCCTTTTAAGTATGCGAAAACTGCAAAATTCTTTGATTTCCCCTTGTACCTTTATAGAATAGGTCTTGAAGGGCAATCGGTTAGCCAAACGGGAGTTAGAAAACACTTTAAGGATTACGAAAAAGTAATAAACTCCATTTTAGATAACACTACTTGTTATAATGAAATTAAAGAGGAAAATGTTAAAAAATTCATTCTTCGCAAAGTGGACGACGTTTTTTATAGCAGTATCGTAAATATGTTAAAATTTTTACCATACGGATATAAAACTTATAAATACATTAAAAGCGTTGATAAAACTATTAAAGAAAAAAATCCCGTTTTTTACGTTGACCTTAAAAAGAAAACCCTTAAAACGTTTAGAAAAGGTAAATTCATTACCTATACCCTTCTCAAATTAGTCCTAAAAACAAGATATATTTTATTAAAGAAATAGAACACCCTTATTAAGGAGAAGTAGAAAAAGTGACGAATACGATTAATGATTTTAAATCGTTATTTTCAAAAATCCAAAAATACAAATGCGTTGTTATAGAGTACGTTGTTGCCCTATACTTTTTGTTGTGTTGCGTTAAGATAAGCGTTCTGCCAGATATAATTAATGGGCTATACGACTTTTTACACGACTTTATGTATTTTTTCTACGTTCCGTTAGGGCTTAAAATTTTATTAGACATTTTAGAAAGTAAAAAACTCCCTATACTGTTTTTCATCTTAATTGCTATCGGTATAACTATAAACTATTTTTCAAACATTAGAGAAATTTACTTTTTACTTGTTATAATTCCCGCAGTAAGAGGGTGCAATATAAAAAAGACCATCTCTAAATGTATGATATCCATAGGTTCTTTCTACTTTTTAATGATATTTTTATCTTTAATTAAAGTAGTTCCCGATTGGTGGCACGAAAGAGACGGAATAATTCGACATTCTTACGGATTTTGTTATCCTACCGACTTCTTTTCAATTTTTTTAGCCCTCGTATTAATGCTTATCTTCGTTAGAGGGATTAAGATATCGTACGTAGAACTTATAATAGTTTTGGTTTTAGACGTAGTTTTATATCTTCTTACTGACGGCAGACTTAGTTTTATACTCGTGTTAGTATCAGTAGTCGTAACGGCATTAATTAAGCTTATTAGAAAAAGTGACGATATAGTAAACGATAATGCACCAAGCAAGATAGTAAAAATATTCTTTACCTGTCTGCCCTTAACCATTTTTACTTTTAGCCTCTTACTCTCTCTGCTGTATCCACTTAATATAGGAATAATTAATTCTTTGAACGATTTGTTAAGTGGAAGAATTGCACTTGGCGCAGATGCTTTTAAGAACTACGGCGTTTCCCTCTTTGGTAAAGAAATTCAATGGTTTGGTTGGGGGGGATACGGTTATAGAGATACACCTGAAAACTTCGTTTATAACTTTGTTGACTGTTCTTACCTAAAAATATTATTTGATTACGGTATAATACCATCTGCTTTGATTTTGACGGGATATACATTAACAATGTATAATGCTGTTAATAAAAACGATATTGTAACCACTATCGTGCTTACGGTAGTTTTAATTTGGGCGTTTGTAGAACCAATTTTATTCGTTAAAGGAATAAACGTTTTTGTGCTATTGCTTTGCTCAACCTTTTTCCACTTTGAATTAGACTTTAATAAGTTACTCACAAAGCAACAAAAGAAAGAATAATTTTATACCTTTTGGTGACATATGGCTAAATCAATTAAGAAAAACTTTATATTAAATATTATATTAACGATATCTTCAATGATATTTCCGTTAATCACGATGCCCTACGTTACCAGAATTTTATTTGACGTAGGTATGGGCAAGGTTTCCTTTGCCCTTTCTTTTATAAGTTATTTTCAATTATTTGCAGGGCTTGGCATACCAACTTACGGAATTAGGGCAGTCGCTCAGTGTCGTGACGATAAAAATCAATTAAGCAAAACCTCGCACGAACTTTTATTTATCAACTTAATTACAACTGCTATATCTTACGTTGTTTTGGCAGTGTTAATAATCTTTATTCCAAAACTACGTGAAGAAAAACTATTATACGTTATCATAAGCGCAACAATTTTTTTATCCTCTATCGGTATGGAGTGGCTATATAAGGGACTTGAAGACTATTCATACATCACCATTAGGTCTATAATCTTTAAGTTTTTAGCCTTGGTGATGACCTTTTTGCTTATTAAAACTGAAAGCGATTATATATTATACGGATTGTTAAGCGTGTTTGCAGCGTCTGCCTCTAATATACTAAACTTATTTTATGCTCGTAAATATATCACTTTTAAGTGGCAGAAAAATTACCAACTTAAAAAACACTTAAAGCCCGTTCTTGTTTTCTTTGCACTATCTTGTGCAACCACCATTTACACCCATTTAGATACCACTATGCTTGGATTTATCGTGGGGGATTCTGCCGTTGGGCAGTATGACGTGGCGATTAAACTTAAAACCTTTTTAACTATTTTAGTTACTTCTTTGGGGGCTGTATTGCTTCCAAGAGTTTCTTACTTTATAGAAAAGGGTGAGTTTGAAGAGTTTTGGAAGATAAACAAAAAAGGAATAAATTTCGTTTTCGTTCTCGCTATTCCTTTAATAGTATACTTTGCACTGTTCGCAAGAGAATCGGTATATTTTATTTCTAACGAACTATTCTCTAACGCAATACTCCCCTTTCAAATTATATTGCCCGTTATCTTATTTATAGGATTAACAAACGTTATGGGAATACAAATTTTAGTTCCCTTAGGTAAAGAAAAAATAGTTTTATACTCTTGTATTGCGGGTGCAGTTGTTAACCTTATATTAAACGGTATTTTTATACCTATTTATGCAGAAGTTGGTGCAGCAATAGGAACGTTAGTTGCAGAACTCGTCGTTTTGATTTATCAATACGTAACTCTCCGTAAAGACGTTAAAGACGCATTTCTTTCAGTTCAGTACTACAAGATTTTAATTGCAACGCTAATTGCTTTTTTTAGTTGTTTCTGGGTTAAAAGTTTATCAATTGGAATTTTCTTAACTCTGCTTATATCCGCTTGTATCTTCTTTATTGTTTATGGAATTGTCCTTTTAATATTAAAAGAAAAGTTCGTGTTTACGCTAATTAAGCAATTTATGGATAAATTAAAGAAAAAATAAGTTATAGTAAAAAAAGGCTATTGCAAAATTAAATGCAATAGCCTTTTAATTTTTTTAAGTTTATTTTGCGCCTTCTCTCTTGAAAACACCTATAATTGTCTTAAATATAACCTTGAAATCAAGCCATAACGAACAATTATCAACGTAGTAAAGTTCAAGTTTTTGTCTATCACCACTCTCGTAGGTGCTGTTACTTCTGCCGTTAGCTGCCCACCAACCTATCATACCCGGTTTAACGGATAAAAGTTTTTCGGCATTTTCACCGTATTTTTCCATTACTTCCTCTCTCATAAGTGGACGAGGCCCTATAACGGATATCTTACCCGTAAAGATTGCCCATACGTTAGGAAGTTCGTCTAAAGAAGTTTTTCTTAAAAAATTACCTATTTTAGTAATTCTTGGGTCGTTATCAATTTTATATTCTTTTTTATATTGTTCAAGTTGCTCTGGGGTTAGCATTTCTTCTAACTTGTCCGCATTTTTTTTCATACTGCGGAATTTAGGAATATAAATATCTTTTCCACCCTTTCCCACTCTTTTATGTCGGTAGAAAATCTTTCCTCCGTCAGAAAGTTTTACTGCTAATCCAATAATAATATAAAGCCAGGAAAATATTATAAGAAAGAGCCCCGATGAAATAATATCAAAGCCTCTTTTAATGAATAAATAACATCCGTATCTAAATCCCTTCTTCATATCATAACCTTTAAGCGAACAATAAAATTTTGTACGCTCTAACCTTTTGTATGGTAAGTATACCATATTTAATTTCGTATTGCAAGTTAAAAGAAAAACTAATTAATTTTTAGCCATAAAAAATCACTCTCAAAATTTTTAGGAGTGATTTTTATTATACTTTTTTTCCTTTCGTTTTTGCTTAAAATATTCTTTTAATAATGCCTTACACTCTTCTATTAAAACGCCACCTTGATAGCTAACCACGTGGTTTAACCCACTATCCGTTAAGATAGGATATTTACTAATCGCGCATCCGCTTTTTTCTTCATAAGCGCCAAACACGACCTCTTTTATTCTTGCATTTGCAATAGCACCTGCACACATTGAACAAGGCTCTACCGTAACGTATAAAGTTGCCCCGTCAAGTCTCCAACTCTTTAACTTTTTGCACGCCTTTTCTATACATAAAAGTTCAGCATGCGCAGTTGCAAGTTGAGTTTTTTCCATAAGGTTGTGCGCTTTAGCAATAATCTTTCCATCAAGCACCAAGACTGCGCCTATAGGCACTTCGTCCATTTCTTTTGCTTTTATTGCCTCTAAATAGGCCTTTTTCATAAATTTTTCGTGCATGTTATTCCTCAACAAAACGGGTAATGGTGTCTACAACGTCCTTATTTTTAAGATATATCTCAAATAAATGCTTGTGGCAAACGGGATGAGGGTACTCCTCTTTTCCAACCTCAATAGTATATGCTGGAATTTTTAGTTTCTCTATGCACCAATCTTTATATCCGCCGGAAGATTTTGGCGTTGCTTTTAATTTATACCCCGTAACTAACGCAAGTTTTTTTGCTATGCGATAATCTCTTTTTTTTCTTTCTTCGTCTTGATGAAATTGCCAATAAATTTCTTCACCCTTTGCGTGATAACTTATCGTAGCGTTCGGTTTTATTTTAAGGGTAAAATCTCTAAGCGCCCTACTTTCACTTTCTGAAAAAGGAAAATCGCCTATAAAATTTTCATCACCCTTTTGAAGAGAATTTAACTCTCCTTTTCCCCACAAAGCATCGAAATTCACGTTTAAGTCAACTCCGTTAGCATTGGCTTTATATAGAGGTTTTTTAGTTAGGGCAATTTCAATTCCGTCTATATTTACTGCCGGAATAAAATACACCGTTCCCCTTTTTCCCCTCTTTATATAATCTTCAATTTGAGGAAGAGCAAGGTGACAAGTTATATGTTCTCTTGCGTGTATACCATACTGAATAATTATAATGGGAAAATCGGTTTTTTTAACCTTAATAAAGGGAATTTCCTTTCCCCTCTCAGTGTAACCTATAATACCTTTTTCACCTTTATAACGGCTATAAAAATCATAAACTTTTTCAATAATATTCATACTTTTATAGTATGAATTATTTATGGTAAGGCGTTCCCCCGTTTATAGAAAAAGCACGATAAATTTGCTCTGTTAACATTAATCTAAATAAGGTATGTGGGAAAGTCATATCGGAAAAGGAAATAAGTTTATCCGCCCTTTTTTTCACTTCGTCACTAAGCCCGTACGAACCACCGATAATAAAATAAATTGCTCCAACGCCGCTATCGTTAAGTTTTTTAATTTCATTAGCAAAAGAAGTGCTACTAAATTGTTTTCCCTCTATTGCAGTGACAAAAACGTACCCCTTAGCGTCAATCGAGGATAAAATCTTTTTTCCCTCTTTGCTCTTTATCTCCTCGACAAGAGAGGGAGATACTTTTTTATAATTTTCCTCTTCAATCTCTATAATCTTAAAATTGCAGTAAGAAGATAGCCTCTTAGCGTATTCACTAATGCCATCAAGGAAATATTTTTCTTTAACCTTGCCAACGGCAATCAAATTAATCTTAACCAAAAATAGCACCTACCATTAATATTATGCAAAAAATTAGACCTAAACTTGCGCCTAACATAAAGTCTAAAACGTTTATTTTTTCGTCTTTTAAGCCTTTTCTTTGCCCCTTAAATATGAGGGTGAAAAATATAAAACAGCACGTTAAAATTATGCCAATCACAATAATTAAAGGGGAAAATAAATTTATATTTATATTGAAATATTGAGTGGAAATTATTATAAAATTATTTAAAAAGTGCGCCAATATCGAGGGCAAAATACTACCGGATTTTATAGCAAGAACGGAGAGAAAAAATCCGTATATAAACTGGTAAATAAATTGCGACAAGGAAAAATGATAAAGAGAGAAACAAAGCGCAGAAAGTAGCGAGCCGATAATTATGTTTCCTTTTACACCGTTTAGCACAACGTGGCGAAAGGTAATTTCTTCAAAAATTGCAGGGGCTAAACAAAAAACCAAGGTGCATATTATATATTGTTTTAATGAACTTAAATCTAAACTAATAGAAGAAACGTTAACCCCAACTTTTTCTAAAAAGTTAGAAAAAGAAAGGTTTATAAATCCAAACCCAAAAAACATACCAAAAGATAAGATAATGGATAAAATTAAGTAGATTGGATTAAATTTTTTAAATAAAACTTTTTCTTCTTTTTCATTTTTTCTTGATACAATTAATATCAAAATAGAGGAAATAGCGTAACAAAAAAAAGATAAATATTCCGTTCTAATTGAGCCGTTA
>JAZSDD010000064.1:0-41047 GCA_045530945.1 Christensenellaceae bacterium | reverse complement strand
ATTAGTTCGGTTTTTTTATTATTCTATTATAGAATAATTAAGTAAAAAAAGTATTGAAAAATAGTAAAAAGTGTGGTAAAATATATAGGATTTTGTTAGGTTAGGAGAGTGCTTTTTTGGAAACTACTTTACTTTTAGTTAGGCATGGGGAAAGCGAGGCAAATCTTCAAAAACGCTTTGCCGGTAGTTGGGACGTCGCTTTGACACAAAAAGGTTTAGCCCAAGCAGACCTTACTGCAAAGTATATCTCAGAAAAGTATAAGGTTGACAAAATCTATTCAAGCGATTTACAAAGGGCTTATAAAACCGCCGAGGCAATTTCAAAACTAACGGGAAAGGAAATAGTTAGTGATAAAAGTTTGCGAGAAATTTATGCCGGAGAGTGGGAGAAAAAAACTTTTAACGAACTAATTGAGTTGTTTCCAGACACCTTCGTTAAAGTATGGCGAAAGGACATAGGAAACGCCGTGGCAGACGGAGGGGAATCAGTTTCCCAAGTGGGAGTAAGGGTTTACTCCTTTTTAGAAAAAGTAGCAAGGGATAACGAAGGGAAAACTATAGTTATTGCCACGCACGCAACCCCCATTAGAACGGCGCTATGTTTAATGAAAGGTAAAGGAATAGAAGAGGCTAAAAATTTTGAATGGGTAACTAACGCTTCTATAACTGAAGTAAAATATATAAATGGTAGGTGGGAAATTGTTGATTTTAGCCACGATTCACATTTAGATAGTGCAAAAACAACGCTACCACCAACGGTATAAACGTAGGAAATTTAAGGAGAAAAAGATGGTTAAGATTTTAGTTGATACGTTAGGGGGAGATAATAGCCCTCACGCAAATATACAAGGCGCAATAATGGCGCTTAAAGAAAATAAAGACGTGCATTTAATCCTCGTTGGTGACGAAGAGGTTATTAAAAAAGGATTAGAGGGTGTTAAGGTAGATTTAGATAGAGTATCAATAATTCACGCGCCAGACGTTATTGATTGTAACGATAAGCCCACCGAAGCAATGAAATTAAAAAAGGAAAGTTCCCTTTATAAATGTTATGAACTTTTAAGAGCGGAAGAAGATATCGGCGCAATGGTAAGCACGGGTTCAACTGGCGCTATTTTAGTTGGTGCAGTGCTTAAACTTGGCAGAATAAAGGGCGTTAAAAGACCGGCGTTTTGCCCCGTTCTTCCTACGATGGACGGAAATATCGTTGGACTTACCGACAGTGGCGCAAACGTCGATTGTGATGCGGAACTTCTTAGACAATTTGCCGTTATGGGCAGTTTATATATGCAAAAGGCATACGGTGTTGAAAACCCAAGAGTAAAACTCTTAAACGTTGGTGTTGAAGAGGAAAAGGGTGACCTTTTAAGAAAGGAAACACACGCTTTATTTAAGGAAGAAAAGAGAATAAACTTCACGGGAAATATGGAAGCAAGAGATTTTATCAGTGGTTGTTGCGACTTAGTTGTTTGCGACGGATTTTCTGGTAACGTTTTGCTTAAATCAACTGAAGGTGCTTGCGTTGAAGTTATGAAATTAATGAAAGGCGCATTTTATAAAAGCGTTAAAAACAAACTTGGCGCACTCTTACTTAAAAAGGACGTTTTAGCTATTAAAAACCGTATGGATTATAATAACTACGGTGGCGCAGTATTGCTTGGCGCAAAGAAAACTATCGTTAAAGCGCACGGGTCAAGTAAGGCTAAAAGCGTTTGCGTAAGTATTCAACAAGCCTATAATATGGAAAAAAATAATTTAAGAGAGGCAATAGCCTTAGCAATGGCACAATCGGGAGAGTAAAAACTATTTTTTTACGTTAATATTCGACAAAAAATTACAAAAAAAGATAAAAAAAGAAAAAGTTTTAATTACTAAGGAGAAAGTAAAGTGTATCAATTATTCACCGATACAGACACAGATATAACACCAGAAGTGGCAAAAGAATACGGCTACGAGTTGATTAGCATGCCATACACCACGTCGGACGGAAAAGACGTTTATCCCTACGTAGACTTTTTAGAGTTTGATTATAAGAGTTTTTACGGAATGCTCCGTAACGGAGAACTTCCTAAAACGTTTGCATTATCTCCTCAAAAATACGTAGAGATATTCGAGCCGTTCTTAAAAGAGGGAAAGGATATATTGTACGTTCACTTTTCATCGGCAATGAGTGGAACGTTCAACTCAATGAATATTGCCCTGCAAGAATTAAAGGAAAAATATCCTGAACGCACCGTTTACACGATAGATACTAAGGCTATCACCATTTGCAGTTACGCTATCGTAAAAGAGATAGGTGACATGGCTAAAAAGGGTGCAAGCATTGATGAAATTATTGCTTGGTCTAAAAAGGAAGTTGAAAAGTTTGCAGTTTATTTTTTTGCAGACGATTTAAAATTCTTTGCTCGCAGTGGTAGGGTTAGTGGTATTGCAGCAGCAATGGGTGGAATATTAGGTATCCGTCCTATAATCAATATGAATTCAGATGGAATTATGGGTTCAGTTGCTAAGGCAAAAGGTAGAAAGGGGGCGTTAAAAGCGTTAGTAGAATACGTTATTAATCTCCAAGAAGATATTGAATCTTATAGGGTTATTATCGGGCATGCAGACGCTTTAGAGTTAGCACTTGACTTAGAAAAAAGACTAAAAGAAATTTTTGGAAAGAATCTTAACACTGAAATAGTCGTAGTTAACCCGACTGCTGGTAGCCATTGTGGGCCAGACACCGTTGGCGTTTGTTTCCACGCAAAGCATAGATAAGAATAATAAAACAAAAAATCAGCCTAATTATTAGGCTGTTTTTTTATGCCACCAAAAATATAAATTTTTACAAAAACTGCTAAAAAACAAGCAAAAAGGGTTCAATTTTAACACATTTCTACTAACGGTAGAGAGAAAACCATAATTCTATTTTTAAGAGAAACGGGGTATCTTTTTTTTCCACCGTCTTCTTTTTATAGTAGAGCAAAAAAGACTTGTAAATGTTAAATATTTCTAATAAAATGTTTTTCGTTGGGCAAACGTATACTGCATTTTTGGAGGAAAAAAATATTATGGTTAACGTTAAAAGTGCAAAAGAAAAAAAGATAGTACCTATATTCTATGCTTGTGACGATGCGTTCGTGAAATACACTATCGTTTCTATTAAGTCGTTGATGGAAAACGCAAGTAAGGATAGATTTTATAAAATTTACGTTTTAAACACTAAAATATCTTGCAAGATGAAAGAAGAGGCAGAAGAACTCTCTAATGATAATTTTGAAGTGATTTTTGTCGATATAAGAGGTCAAGTGGAAAAAACGAGTAGTAGTTTGCCTCTTAGAGATTATTATTCTAAAACCACCTATTTCCGTTTGTATATTGCAGACCTTTATCCAGAATACGATAAGGCAATTTATATCGATAGCGATACGATAGTTTTAGGTGACGTTTCTCAGATGTATGACACTGATATCGGAAACAACTACGTTGGTGCTTGTAACGAGCAAGCAATGGTGCAAACGGAAGTCTACGGTAATTACGTTGAAAAGGTTATGGGTATTGACCGTAATAATTATTTTAACGCAGGTGTTTTACTAATTAACTGCAAACAGTTTAGAGAAAATAAAGTTTTAGAGCAATTCTTAAATCTTCTTGAAGTATACTCTTTCGTGGTAACGCAAGACGAGGATTATTTAAACGTGATTTGCCATAATAAAGTTTATTGGTTAGATCAAGGTTGGAATACCGAGGTGTATGGGGAAATTCCCGTAAAAGAAGAGGATATGAAAATTATTCACTATATAATGGTGGCAAAGCCTTGGCATTTTAGAGATTGTATATATCAAGAATATTTTTGGAAGTATGCAAAACAAACTTCAGTTTATGAAGAAATTTTAGAGGTGCTTAATTCTTATACCGACGAACAGAGGGAAAAGGATTTTGAAAGTGGCCGTCGTCTTGCAGAAACGGCAAAGCAGGAGGCGCTAAGAATTGACAGTTATATAAACTTAGTGAACAGTAAAGCCCCTGACAGACTTAAAGTATTAGAAAAAATTAGAAAATACGAGATAGAAAAAAAGTTCGACGTTGACGTTGAAGACGACCCCGAAACAATCGTTTTAACACCAGATATGGTAGATTATCTTGGCGAAAAAGCGTCTACGAGATTTTGGACTAAAATTGCAAATAGAGTTGCCACCAATTACTATGAAAAGCAAATAAAAAAGGGTAATTTTATAATTAAAGAGATTAACGGTTTAGAAAACTATACAAAGGTAAATCAAGGTGCTTTTATTACTTGTAACCATTTTCACCCCAACGATAACTACGCTATTTGGCGTTCAATAAAAAAAGAGTTTAAGAGGGGAAAACGCCTTTATAAAGTTATAAGAGAGGGGAATTATACCAACTTTAAGGGACTATTCGGTTTTATGTTTAGGCATTGCAACACCTTACCTTTATCAAGTAATACGGAAACTATGAAAAAGTTTTTAAGGGCAGTTGAAACGCTTATATCAAGGGGAGAAAAGATTTTAATTTACCCAGAGCAAGCAATGTGGTGGAACTATAAAAAACCAAGACCGTTGAAAAACGGCGCGTTTAAGTTTGCAGCAAAGTATTCTGCTCCTATAATTCCTGCCTTTATAACAATGGAAGATTCAGATAAAATAGGGCAAGACGGGTTTAATATTCAAGCATACACCGTTTGGTTTTTGCCGGCAATTTATCCAAAGAAAGAACTTTCGGTAAAGGAAAATACCCTTTATCTTAAAGAAGAAAACTTTAAGGTTTGGAAAGAACTTTACGAAAAAGTTTACGGTATTCCATTAAAGTACGGTGAATAATAATGTTTTATATTTTTACTATAATAATTTGTATGGCGTTAATCGTTTGCGGAAACGTTATTTGGCTTCCAAAAATTTTAACGTTTGGAACGTGGGATTACGTGTTGTGGACTTCCGTTTGCACCTTTTCGGTTATCGTAATTGACGGAATATTTGCCACCATAGTTAGAAGACTTTTGCCAAGCAAATGGTTTTCAGCCGATAAAACGGCGTTTAAGGCAGGAAAGAAAGAGTGTAGATTCTACGAAAAGATAGGCATAAAAAAGTGGAAAGACAAGGTTATTGAACTTGGCGCATTTACCTCTTTTAGAAAAAATAAAATATACGAGCCAAATAGTGCAGAGTATATTGAAAGATATATTATAGAGGCAAACTTCGGAATAGTGTGCCATCTTGCAGGGATTATTTTTGGCTTTATTGCGGTTTTTTGTTGCCCTAAACCGCTTTGGCTTTCCATTGGGCTTCCCGTTGTTTTAGTTAACGTTGTGCTTAGTGCTTTGCCTACTTTTATTTTAAGATATAATCTTCCTAAACTCCACGTTTTATATAAATTTAATTTAAAAAAAGAAAAATTAGCGACTATTAAATAAAGCCGCTAATTTTTTATTTTACAAATACTATTTTTTCTTTTCCTTTCTGCGTTTATCATTGATGATATCTAACGCCTTTTCATCAATTAAACTAATATTTTCTTCCTTTGCTATTTCCACCATTTGAGTTAAGGCAGCCTTTAAGAAAACTCTTGGGATTTTAGTTAATTTTGCGCAAGCATCTTCTGTAAATTTAACGTTAGGGTCAATTCTTTCTGCTGCGTACATAACCGATTTAACGTCACCATTATCTTTTGCGGGAATTTTCTCTGGAATAGGACGAGAAAATTTGGTGTACCAAAAGTTGGTGCTATCTCTATATCCGTAATCAACGGGAACTCTTGGGAAGTTGTTTGACTTTACGCCGTTAATAATTGATGCGTGGTATTTATCTTCCATTAAGATTCTATCAATTTTTAAGATAAAATGCGCTCCGAATTTACTCGTTATTCCGTTAAAGTTTCTATAAGGAGGTTCGTAGCCCTCTAAATTACCCGACTTATCGTTAAAAGCATCTTCAAGCGAATCGTCCCAAGTACACTCAAAAACTTGAAAACTTTCTTCAACGATTTGAGGTCTAACACCGTCTAATTCACTGTCCTTTAACGTGAAAAGGCAGTTTTTCATTTTCTCCTCGGTAGTTTCACCGGGGAAACCAAGTCTAACGGCTTCTTTAAAATATTTTCTCTTATCGGGAATAAAATTGATTGCACATTTTTTTGTTCTTAAAATGTTTTGTGCAGTATTAGAACTGTTTCTGCACTCTAACACCATTGCGTAATAATCCTTTCCGGCAATATAGTAGGGAAAGCATAATGAATATGCACCGAGGTTTGTAATTCCACTTTCACTCACCGTGCTAATTAAAACGGTGGGCATAGGGTAGAAAGCCGAAGTTTGATAAAAATTGTCTACAATTCTTAATTCCTTTAATTTATTCATATTATTCTCCTTAATATTTTTATAATTCAAAGGGTAAACACACTGCACTAACGCTTACTGCCACATTTTTATTATTTATAAAACCAGCAATAAAGCCTTCATCAGTTTTCTTAAATCTAATTTTAAGTTCATCACCCTCAAAGCATTGCGACTTATAATGTATTTCAAGTTCTGATACGTTTGCTTTTTCTATTTGTTTTGTTGATAAACAAGAAAACAGTGCACGAAGGTAGTGTGTGTTGTTCATATGATTGCTTAAATCTATATCCGTTGATTTTACACGGTATGAGTATTCTTTATCAAAGGAGGAAAAATCATATGATAGTTTTTTCCACGGCTCGTCTAAAACCGTTTGATTAGAAAAAACTAAATTTGGAGGATAAGCCCCTGTCGTTTTAGATGGCTTAAACGTTTCTTTTTTTAGCATTATCCACTCAGTCTTGCCGAGTGCAAAAACACCCTTTTCGTCGTTAAAAGAACAAAATCTTTCCGAGCGTAATATTTCAGGCGTTTTAGGCCAAGTGATAATAGAATATTCTTCCATTAACTGAGGTTTACGAGTAATTTTAATTTTACTTTTAGTGATAACCCAAAAAAGGTCTAATTTTCCAAGGTCAACGGAAGAAACGCCCATTAAATCTCCGTGCTCCGTTGCAACGTCAATAAACCCACTAAAAAAAGAGGGGATAGATAGTGTTGCCGTGTGGTCGCATTCACTCATTAAAACCTTTTTTTGTCTATTATAAATTTCCATTTTTACCTCACTTAATAATTATATCACATGAAATATTTTTTTCAAGCGGAAAATAAAATTTTCGTACCTTTCTGAGAAAAAATAAACGTATTTTATTGACATAATTTTCGTGTAGTGATAAACTTAGTATTTGTTAGGAAAAAGAGGCGAAAATATGTCACAAACAGCATCAATTTTATTAACTTTATCAATTGCACTTCTTGCAGGACTATTGCTTACACGTCTTGCATCAAAACTTAAACTTCCCGCAGTAACGGCATATCTCGTTGCAGGTATTTTAATTGGGCCCTTTTTGCTTGGAAGTTTAAATATCCCAGGTATTGGAATTACAAAAGAATCTATAAAAGGGCTTACGATAATATCTGACGTTGCGCTTGGTTTTATAGCCTTTTCTATGGGTAACGAGTTTAGGCTCGCTCACTTAAAAGAAATAGGCAAACAAGCAACTATCGTAGGTATTTTTCAAGGCTTGATTGCTGCGTTAGTGGTTGATATTGCCCTAATTATTCTGCACTTTATAATCCCAGATAAACTTTCTTTATCGTCAGCGATAATTTTAGGTGCTGCGGCAACGGCAACTGCGCCCGCCGCAACTTTAATGGTTGTAAAACAGTATAAGGCGAAGGGTAAACTTACCGATATCCTAATGCCCGTAGTTGCTATTGACGACGCGGTTGGTTTAATGGTATTTGCAATTTCTTTTGGCGTGGCTAAATCGCTTAGTGCAGGCGCAATGGACGTTCTTTCTATCGTTTTAGAGCCGTTACTTGAAGTTGTTTTATCCTTAGGATTAGGCTTTATAATGGGTGAGATTTTCACCTTTGTGGAAAGATTTTTCCACTCTCGTTCAAAGCGTATGGCAGTTACCGTGACTTTCGTTTTGATGACGGTTGCTATTTCTTCTCTAAAATTCGAGATAGGTGGAGTGCATATAGGTTTTTCTTCTCTATTATCTTGTATGATGCTCGGCTCAGTATTCTGTAATCTTTGCGACGTGTCGGAAGAACTTATGAATAGGGCTGACAGATGGACTGCACCTATACTAATTTTGTTTTTCGTTATAAGTGGTGCTGAACTTGACCTATCTGTATTTACCGATATTATTATTGTTTTAATTGGCGTTGCTTACATTATTACAAGGTCGTTAGGAAAATATTACGGAGCGGCGTTCAGTGCTAAAATTACAGGATGTGATGAGAATATAGTTAAATACTTAGGTATAACGCTTCTTCCTCAAGCAGGCGTTGCGCTCGGTATGGGGCTTAAAGCAATGGAATTAGGACCTGATGGCGCTATCGTTAGAAACATTATTCTTTTTGCCGTTTTAATATACGAACTCATTGGTCCTTTCCTCACTAAGGTTGCGCTCACAAAAGCAGGTGATATTGAGCCTGAAAAGAGGGTAAGTTCAAGAGGTGAAAGCGTTTCTGGAGGAAGAGAACATCACCACGAAATAGTTAAGAAAGAAAAAAGCAAAAACTAATAATTGACTTTGAATATAATAAAAAAAGGCGGGTATACTCTAAGGTGTACCGCCTTTATTTTTTTAAAAAGTATTGACAACAAAACTATATATGTTAAAATAAAAGAAAAGGAGTAATTATGGAAAAAAACAAACTAAGTATCGCGTTAACGATTGTTAAGTATATTCTTTTAGTTTTAACCGTTCTTGCGTTTGCTTATTTTATAAGTATTTTAATTATAGCAAAAAGAGATTACGTAAACGCAGGGGAACAAGGATGGCAGGGATTAGGTTATGGAATTGGTAAAGCCCTCGTAATAGTACTTGGCTTGATTGTAGACGGCATTTTAGCCGTTATATCCTTAGCGTTTATTATAACTTCTTCCGTTTCTAAGGCTAACGTTAAAAATAATAAAAAAGGTATTTATTCTGAAGAAGAGATGTCAAAACTTATTATAAGAAGAAAAAAAGATCAACTGCATTTTATTCTTTTAACGATATTCCCGATAGTGGCTTATCTGATAACTTTAATTGTTACAATTACTATGGGTTAATAATAAAAAAGTAAAAGGCTAACGAAAAATTCGTTAGCCTTTTAAATTGTAGCCTTTAGCGGAAAATTAAAAAGCACACTATTTTTTGCAAAAAATAGTGTGCTTTACTATTATTATCCATTTTTATCCGTTTACTTCGATACCTGAGGGGGAGAACATAAAAATATTTTTTTCCATTTCGTAAACGCCACCACCGAGAGCGTATATTGCGCCCGATAGCATATCTAAAATTCTTATTGCCGTTTCCGTTTTAAGTTCGGTTAAGTGAACTATGGCCGTTTTGTTAGAACGAAGAGCATCTATAATCTTTTCCACGTCCTTATAAGAAGTGGGGGAATAGATAGATACAGGGCCTTTATTTCCCTCTAATCTTTCGCCAACTCTCGAATCAATTCTAAGTTCTTCTCTTTCCTTTTTAATTTTAGGTTCTTTTCCGAACAAATCAAAAACACCCATTTTATTTTTCTCCGTAATTTCTTTTTCCAAATATTTTTGAGCCAAGTCTTACCGTATTACTTCCATTTTTAATAGCGATATGATAATCTTCACTCATTCCCATTGAAAGGACGCTAAAATTTAGCCCTTTTTCAATAAGGCTATCGTATATAATTCTTACCTTCTTGCAAAGGTTTGCTAAATACTCCTCATCTTGACTTTTAGGTAGCATAGCCATAATACCAACAAGACTTAAATTTTCAAATTTAGCAAGTTGTAATGCAGAGGGTATAGCGTTTTCAGGGGAGAACCCACTTTTAGATAATTCTCCACCAACGTTTATTTCCATAAGAATTTTTTGATTGCAATTAACTTTTATCGCTCTTTTTGAAATTTCTTCTGCGAGATGCAAACTGTCAACAGAGTGGATAATATCTACCTTACCAACCAAATATTTAACTTTATTCGTTTGTAGATGACCTATAAAATCTTGCCTTGCGGATTTATCGATTAGGTCGGTTTTTTCTCTAAATTCTTGCACTTTGTTTTCTGCAACTACCATTAGCCCGTGGCTAATATATTCGTTTATAGTATTTGCAGAAACCATTTTCGTTGCACCGATAAGGGTGATTTTTTCCCCTCTATCGTTACCTTTTGCAAGAATTTCAAGAATATTTTTAAGGTTTTCTTTACACATTTGTCACTAAAACGTCTCCCATATTGAAAAGACCTTGCTTTTTATCTTTCATAAAGATTGCCGCTCTTACCGCGCCAGACGCAAAAACGGCTCTATCAGTTGCTTGGTGGGAAATAGTAATCGTTTCACTTTCGCCTGCAAAAATAACGTCGTGTTCGCCAACGATTGAGCCACCTCTAACGGCGTGTATGCCGATTTCTTCTTCCTTTCTTTTGCAGGCGATGCCTTCTCTACCATAGGTGTAGAATTTTTCAGGCAAAACTTCCCTAACGGCGTCTGCAAGCATTAATGCAGTTCCACTTGGTGCATCCACCTTGTTATGATGGTGTTTTTCTATAATCTCCACGTCAAACCCGATAAGTTTTTTCGCAACATCTTTCACTGCGCTTATAATTGCGTTTACGCCGATAGACATGTTTGCAGACCTAAAAAGTGCAACACTTTTGCTTGCCTTTTCAATTTGTTTAATTTGTTGCTCAGTAAAACCGGTAGGGCATAGCACAATTGGTGTTGAGGTTTTTATAGCCCACTCAAGTTCTTTATCAAGGGAAGAGGGGGAGGAGAAATCTATAACAACGTCAACTCTCTCTTTCACGTCTTGAAATGTAGAATATATTGGAAAACTTGAATCGGATAAATTTTCAATTAAATCAATACCGCAAACGGCTTGTACGTCTTGGTAAGATGAACAAATTTCTCTTACCTTTTTGCCCATTCTACCACTTGCTCCGTTAATTAAGATGTTAACCATTTATTACTCCTTAATATCAAAGCCGAAGTCAGTTAAAACTTTTTTCAAACTTTCTACTTGCTCATCTTCAAGTTCGGTAAGGGGAGCGCGTAAGATACCTTTTCCAAGACCAATAAGTTCCAAGGCTTTTTTAACGGGAATTGGATTAACTTCGGTAAATAAAGCGTTAATTAAGGGTAAAAGTTTATCTTGAAGAGCAGTTGCCTCTTCATTTCTACCTTCAAAATAATATCTAACAAGGTCACCAATTTCTCTTGGCACAATATTGCTTGCAACTGAAATTAGACCTTGTGAGCCTATTGAAAGCATTGCGAGATTTAAGTTGTCGTCTCCCGAATAAATGGCTGTTTTGTTTCTAATAAGCCTTGCCGTTTGGCAAATTTGTTTCATATTTCCGCACGCTTCTTTAATACCACCAATATTTTTATGTTGCGCAATTTCCTCCATCGTTTTTGGGAGGATATTCACGCCTGTTCTTGCAGGAATATTATAGCATAACACGGGGATATCAACGTTGTCGCAGATATCGTTATAGTATTTAACTAATCCTTTTTGCGTGCATTTGTTATAGTAGGGGGTAACCACCAAGAGTCCGTCAACTCCAATCTTTTGAGCGAGTTGACTTTTTTCTATTGCTTTTTTGGTGCAATTCGATCCCGAGCCGAGTATGTATTTAACTCTACCTTCAATTTTATCGTAAATATACTTTGCAATAGTTTCGTATTCTTGGTCGGTAATAGAGGTAGCTTCGCCAGTAGTGCCTAAAACACATAGCGCATCTATACCATTTTTTATTTGAAATTCAATTTGTTTGTCTAATGATTCGTAATCTATTCCATCCTGAGTAAAAGGCGTAATTGCAGCGGTGCAAGTACCCTTGAAAATCATTTTGTTCATAAATTACTCCAAAATTATTAGTATTGATTTCGAACCACCCCAAGTTCAATAGCTTTTTCTGCGATTTGGACTGCGTTAGTTGCAGCGCCCTTTCTAATGTTGTCGGCAACAACCCAAAGGTTTACGCCTGAAGGAACGGTGTCGTCCATCCTTATTCTACCAATAAATACTTCGTTTTTATTCTCAGCAGTAAGAGGCATAGGATAAAGGAGATTTGCGCCGTCATCTTGTAAAACAACACCCTCAGCCTTAGCTAAAACTTCCTTTACCTCGCTAAGTGTACATGGTTTTTCAAATTCAATATTAACAGATTCGCTATGCCCAAAATATACGGGAACTCTAACGCATGTTGCTGTAACTTTTAAATCCCAGTCACCTAAAATTTTCTTAGTTTCAAAAATCATTTTGTCCTCTTCTTTGGTGTATCCGTTATCCATAAACACGTCTATATGAGGAATACAGTTTCCGAAAATAGGATAGGGGAATTTTTGAGGTGCTTCGCCACAAATTCCGCCCTTTAAGTCGTTAAAACCTTTAACGCCTGCACCAGATACGGCTTGATAAGTAGAGTAAACGACTCTCTTAATCTTAAAAGCCTCGTGCAAGGGTTTTAGAGCAACTACTGCTTGGATTGTAGAACAGTTGGGGTTTGCTATAATATTTTTATGCTTTTTAATATCTTCGGGGTTACACTCGGGAACAACCAAAGGAACGTTTTCATCCCTTCTCCACGCACTTGAGTTGTCAATAACGAGAGTGCCTTGTTTTGCAAACATAGGCGCATATTGTTTACTAATATCGCCACCAGCAGAAAAGAGAGCAATGTCTGCCTTGCAATTCTTAACGTTTTCTTCGTTTAGCTCAATAACTACGTGGGGTTTACCCATAAAATCTATAGTTTTTCCTGCAGATTTTGCCGACGCAAACAAAAAATATTCGTTTACGGGAAGATTTTTTTCTGATAGAACTTCTAAAAATTTGTTACCAACCATACCGGTTGCACCAACTACTGCTACATTGTACTTTTTCATGATAAGACTTCCTAGTTATATTATTTACTAAGTAGTTTAACAAAATTTGAAAAAAAAGTAAAGTTTTTTCTATCAGATACCCAAATTTATTTGTAAAAAAATACTTTTTAGTATAAACTATATGTAAAAAATAATTATTTTATCTCTTTTTAGAGAAAACGGAGTATAAATTGGGGAAGAGAACGAGTAAACTCATAAATAAATTGCTTATGGGGGCAGAAAAATCAGAAGATTTTGCAAGAAATTCGCTACCTTCTAATAGGTGGGAACTTTTTTGGGATATTTTTAAAGGTAGTTTTGGTAAGTTAATATTAGCAAACTTATTAATTTTGCTTTTCTTTTTGCCTTTTTTATTCTTGTTTTATTTCCGTTCCACCCTTAGTTCTTCTTTCTCGTATACCTATCCTTACTCTCAAGGGTTTGGAGTTGGATATCAAGCACCTATATCAATGCAAGGTTTTTCGGAATATATAACCTTATCGTCAAACCTTATCGGGTATTTGTTGATGCCTATAACTATGATGATTGCTGCAGTTGGCGTTTCTGGTGGCGCTTATCTAATTAGAAACATGGTGTGGACGGAGGGCGTTTTCGTTTCCAATGATTTTTGGAAGGGTATTAAACAAAACTATAAGCAAATAGTGGTTATCTGCCTTATATATTCGCTCGTTTTCTACGTTACTATGGCAACGGCGTCTATATCCTCTTACAATATCGTAATGGGTTCTAGTTTAACATGGCTTTTCTACGTATGTGAGGCGATATCTTATATTATTTTAGGATATTATACGTTGATGACGCTTTTTATGATTACGATGGCGGTGACGTATGAAATTCCCGTTTCAAAACTTATTAAAAACTCATTTTATTTTACCCTTGCTTTCTTACCTCACAGTATTGTAATGCTTGTTCTTGCCGGCATACCTTTCATACTTTTAGCATTGAGCACTAATTCACCAACATTGCTCTTTATAGTTTTGCTCGTGATAATATTGATAGGATTTTCTTTTACGTTACTTGTGTGGTCGAATTTTTCACAATGGACGTTTGATAATTTCATTAACGATAAAGTCCCAGGTGCTAAGAAAAATAGGGGTATGTATCAAAAAGTTGCAAGCAAATCAACTGAAAAGACTAAGTTGCAATACAAGGCTCAATACAAGGTTAAAAACAGCCTTAATTCAAGACCTATCAAGCCTATTACTGATGAAGAGATTGAGATTGCATCGCTTCCTCAATCGTTTAATAGAGAGGACTTATTAAAACTTAAAGAAAGCAAGCAGAATATGATTGAAGATCATAAGCGTTACGTTGAAGAACATATGAACGACGAGCAATTTAGAACTACCGAAGAGGATGCTATTAGAGATTCTGCTGAAAAGCAACGCTTAAAGAAGATTGAACAGGCGAAAAAGGCTTTAAGAAAGCACGATAAATATAATAAATAAACATTAAACGCCGAGTCTATGTTTGGACACGGCGTTTTCAAAAAAAACAGTAAAACACAGGTGAAATTTTGAATAAACTTTATAAAACACTTATTTTTGACAATCAATTTTCCTTATCCCTTTTAGATACTACCGATATGGTGAACGAGGCGATAAGAATTCATAATTTATCTCCCGTTTCGGCGGCGGCTCTTGGCAGAACGATGACGGTGTGTACCTATATGTCGTCGGGATTAAAAAACGTTACGGACAAGTTGTACGTAACAGTTGCGGGGGACGGGCCACTTGGCAAAATTACCGTTTGTGGAAACGGGGAACTTAAAATGCGAGGTTCTGTTGACAATCCTTTTGTAAATATTCCACTTAAACCTAACGGCAAATTAGACGTTGGTGGGGCGGTAGGAAAGGGTAGACTTACCGTTGTAAAAAGTATGGGATTAAAAGAGCCTTACTCTGGAAGCGCTGAACTTATTACGGGCGAGATAGCAGAGGATTTTACCGCTTATTTTGCTTATAGCGAACAACAGCCTACTGCTATCGCTTTGGGTGTTAAAATAGGCGTTGATGGAAAATGCGTAGGCGCAGGGGGAGTAATATTAACGGCTCTTCCATTTGCGACGGAAGAAAATATAGTTAAAGCGGAAAAAATAATGCAAAATTTTAGTGATATTTCCACTAAAATAGAAAAGTTAGGAATAGACGGCGTTATTAAAGAGTTTTTTAACGATGAAATTAAAGGAGAAGTTAATCAATTTTTCCCAGAATATAAATGCCTATGTTCAAAAGAATACGTCGAGGGTATTTTATTATCTCTTGGCGAAGAGGAACTGTTTGATATAATAAAAAAAGAAGGCATGATTAAGGTCGATTGTGAGTTTTGCGATAAAGAGTACGTATTTACTCAAGAACAGATTGATAACTTGCTAAAAGATGCAAAAGATTAATGGAAGAGAAGATAATAGATTTTAAAAAAGACTATAAATTATATCGTTCTTTGGCGGAAAAGAGTGTGGAAAATGGAGATTACGAAAGGGCGTTTGGCTTTTTGTATTCTGCACTTTCTTGTTCTAAAAATCCCTATGAAGCTTATGCCGATTTGGCGGATGCATACTCTGAAACGGGGCAGTATGAAAAGGCTATCGAGTTTTGGTTTAAATACCTAAATTCTGCCCCTGAAGACAAGCGTTCTATTGCCTACGAAGAACTTGCTGTAAACTTTTTTTATTTAGATAAAATATTTGAGGCGGGATATTATTTTCATAAAAAAATTCTTGCAGACGGCGTAGTTTCAAGAGAGGGGCTTGGAGAAGAGATTGCAGACCTTTTAACTACCACTGTTGATAGGGGTGCGTATCATATTGCTTACCCTTTTGATAGGGCTGATTATTCTTATGAAAAAAATCTCGGTAAAAAAGCCTTTAATATGGGAGATTTTAAGACGGCAAGTAAAATTTACGATTCTATTCCTATCGAGTGTATGGATGAAGAATCGTTAGGGGATAAAGCAGTTGCTTTCTTTTTGCAAGGAGAGGACGACAAGTCGCTTGAATCTTGCAAAGAGTCTATAAAAATTAACGGTGGAAACCTCACTGCCTATTGTAATTTAAGCACCTATTATTTTAATAAAGATGACAAAGAAAAGTCTGCGTTCTACTATAAAAAGGCGTTGGAGTGTTTTGATAATAGCACCGATCAAAGTTATCATATGGCTTCTTGTGCGATAGAGCAAGAAGATCATTTAACGGCAAATCAATGTCTTTGTAGAATTGTAAAAGAGAGAAAGTACGACGTTATTATGCGTTTTTACTATGCCGTTTCTTTAATTAATCTTGGGGAATATGAAAGGGCAAAAGAAGAGTTTTCCTTTGCACTAAGGTTAAACCCTTTTGATAGAGTTATTAATTTTTACGTGAATCTTACGAAAAATATCTTAGATGGTGAAGCGCAAAGTCTTTCACTTCTTCCGTTAAAATACCAAAAAGAATATCCCGATAAAATAACGAAAAAATTTAAGAGATTTATAAAAGAGTTAATTTCAGAGAAAAAAGAATTATCCGTGCTTAAAAAACCTGAAAATTTAGATGCTATCTATTGGGGAATATTTTGCCAAGATGAAACTTTAAACAAAGAGTGTGCAATATTATTATGGTTTGCAAAGAACGTTAAAGGGCATAAAATATTAACGTCACTTCTTTTGGATAACGAACTTCGTTCAGGAGTTAAAAGGGTTATAATTTACACGCTTATTATTTTTGGGTATAAGGAAAAATTCGGCGTTATAGCAGGGAATAGATTTAAGAAAATTAAAAGAGAAAAAATGCCGTTTGACGATGTGGAGGGTGGCGAACTTTTTGCCTCTTCTTACGCAACTGTGGTTGCAAGAACGGCTTTTTGGGAAATTGAAGAGGACGAAAAGTTAGCTAAATCTATTAAAAATTTATTCTTAAATTATTATGATTTAATTATTGAAAGTGCCTTGACGGCGGAAGAGATTGCCGTTGTGTCTATATGTACTGCCAACGTTGAAGAGCTTAAAAACGAAAAGGAAATTTCAAGTGTGTTTGGCGTTTCCTATCAAAAAATTAAAAATATCGTTAAAATAGTTAGAGGAGAGAAAAATGATTAAAGTAATAGATATTGACGCTTTGTTTGATAAGTATATTTCCGACTACGTTTATCAAAGTATCGGCAAGGTTAAACCAGAGGAGATAGAAAATCAAATTCCTCTTCTTTATGAAAAATTTGGAAGTGAAAGACTAAAAGAATTAGACGGCAAAACGCCAACTTCATACTATGAAGAGTGTGCTGCTGGCGAATTATTAACGGCACTAAAAGAGCATATTAATAGTAGCATTTCCGTTCCTGATTTTTTAGTGGAGGCGTTGATAAAGAAAAAGGGCGACAAAAAGGAATTTCTCCTTGCGCTAAACGACGACGATAACGACGAGTATATTTGCTATATTATGAATATTTTATCCGATATGGATATAATTTTAGAAAAGAAATATATGGAGTTTATTTTACTTGATTACCCATCTAACGTAAAAGAACTTGCCACGGAACTTTTATGCAAAAGGGCAGACGTTGTTAAGGAGGATATAATCGCAGAATTTTCTGAAAGCGACGAAGAAAAAAAGGAATTATTTAGCGAGATTTTATCTTACTGTTCAAAAGACGATAGAGTGTTTGATATACTTACTTTGCAGTTTGTAAAGCACCGTGATAAAACGCCTTTATACGCAGGCTACGTTGCCCGTTTTGGGGACGAGAGGGCTCTTCCATTTTTAATGGCTGCTATTGAAGAGGAAAAAATTTCTTACTCCGATTTTGAAGAGTTGCGTTTTGCAATAGAGGCACTCGGTGGAACTTACGATAAAATAAGAGATTTTTCAAAAGATAAATCGTTTAAGAAGATAAAAGAAAAAAATAGTTAAATAGAATTTTGGTTACAATTGTTTCATAAAATAAACTGTGAAAGTTTTGTGTGAAACGGTTGTAACCTTTTTTTTAACGTTAGGCGCATTTGTGGGTGCGGGCTTTTTATCGGGAAAGGAAATAGTAGTTTATTTTTCTGGTGGAATAAATTATATTTTTGTTGGTGCAATTACCTTTTTTTTGGTGCTGATATTGTTTTTTTTGGGTATAAAAAATATAAAAGACAATAAATTTTTTAGCCTGCTTCAAAAAATAGGCAACTTTATATTTTTAGTGGGTATGGTTTCGGGTATGAACGCCTTAGAAAAAATTACTTTCAATAGAAATTTCTATTTTTTTTCTGCCATCTCTTTGTTCCTTGCAAACTTAATATCTTCAAAGGGGATAGAGGGGATAAAAAAGCTTAGTTTAATTCTAATGCCTATCTCCATTTTAATTGTAAACTGCGTTTTAATAGTTTCAAAAAACGGTGAAAAATTATCAACTTTTAGCGTGCAAAAAGGTGGGGTTTTAACTTCTGTTTTATACGTCTTTATTAACGTTTTTCCACTTATTCCTTTTTTGAAAAAAACTGCTGATAAAAAGAAATTAAAAGCCTTTATTGCGCCTATAATTTTGTTTTGTATTTTCTTTTTTTTGCAAGCATTTTTTATATTAAAAAAAGTGAAAAACTATCAAGATTTTTCACTTCCTTTATTAGTCGTTTCGGGTAGTGGAATTTTATCTTTTTACTTAAAATTTGCTCTTATTTTAGGAACGTTTACTTCACTGTTAACTTTTTATTTTCCTTTTTACGACGAGGGGTTAAAAAAAGGAAAATTATATCCTTTTATCGTTAGCGTTTTAGCCTTTTTATTAGCACTTTTAGGGTTTGACGTGGTGGTTAAGCATTTATATCCAATTATTGGCGTTATAGGAGCTGTATATTTTTTTCACCTTGCAATCTTATTGTTGAATAAAAATTTTTGCAAAAGGGATAATAAAGACAAGGAGGAAAAAATTATGTCTAAAAAGAAAAAGAACAAGGTAAGAAAATTAACTGAAGAACAATATAACGAATATTTAATGGCGTTAAAAGACGAAGTTCCACCTGAAATTATAAGAAAAACCGAGGGCGAATAAGTATAATATTTTGATAGAAATAAAAGACGGGATACTTTCTAAAAAAATTTATTCCGTTTTTTTATTGCAATTTTGTATAAAAATATTGTATAATAGGAAAAGTGAAAAAGTTACTTTTGAGGAAATAATGGTAAATATTAAAGAAGTTGTAACTAAAAAAGACGTTAGGGAGTTTGCAAATTATCCCCTTGAATTATATAAAGATTGCCCTTACTACGTTCCGTCAATGAGGTCTGATGAGATGACTACCTTTGACAAGAATAAAAATCTCAGTTTAGAGGGAAACGAGTGTAAAGGATTTCTTGCGTATAAAGACGGTAAGGTTGTTGGAAGAATTGCCGCTATTATTAACGACAATGAAAACTCTAAGGGTGAAACTAAATATATTAGATTTTCAAGGCTTGAGTGTATTGACGATTTAGAAGTGTTTTCTGCACTTTTAGGTGCTGTTGAAAAACTCGGAAAAGAAAGAGGTTTTAGTATTATTCACGGACCTTGGGGATTTACCGATCAAGATAGAGAGGGCTTATTAACGTACGGTTTTGATAAACGCAGCACTTATGCGACCAACTATTATTACGAATATTTCCACAAAAATTTAGAGGCGTTAGGTTTTGAGGACGAGTCTAAGTGGGTGGAATTAAAGTTTGAAATCCCTAAAGAACCTTACGAGCGTATTATGAGGTTTGCCGAAAGGGTAAAAGCCAAGTATAAATTTAGGGATTTGGCTGACGAGATGCCGGTGAAAGAAATCGTTGAAAAATACGGATTAAAGTTATTCGACACGGTTGACGAATCGTACGGGCATTTAGACGGATACGTGCCTTTAACTACAAAGTTGCGTCAGAGCGTTCTATCTCAGTTTGGAACTATAGTTAATTCGAGATACATAAGCGTTCTTGTTGATGAAAATGACGAGGTGGCGGCGTTCGGCGTGTGCTTACCCTCAATTTGTGATGCGTTGATTAAGAGTAGGGGCAGATTATTTCCTACCGGTTTTATAGGATTATTAAAGTCAATAAATAAGCCAAAAGAACTTGAAATGGCACTTATCGGCGTTAAGAAAAAGTATAAAAACTTAGGGCTTAACGCAATAGTTATTGCAAGAATTATGAGCAATCTTATTGACGACGGTGTTGAGGCAATAGAATCCAATCCTATGCTTGAAACCAACTTTGATATACAAACGCAATGGAAGTTTGCGGCTTCTGAGGTGGTTAAAAAACGCCAAACGTATAAAAAGGAAATAGGCTCTTTAATTAAATAAGTAAAATATAGAACTCTTTTTATTAAAGGGTTCTTTTTTTATGGTAAATTTAGGTTTATACCCTTGAAAAAAAGTATAATTTGTGCTATAATGTTATGCGTTAAGTTTTGCGTGGCTTTAAGTCACTTGTGATGAGGTCGTATGATATTTGATATTATCGGTATTGAAAGCAAAATAGGGTATTCGTTTAACGATAAAATGTTGCTTCGAAAATGCTTTACTCACTCTTCTTACGCTAACGAACACGGTGGGGAGGATAATGAACTTTTAGAGTTTTTTGGCGATTCAATAATACAGTTCATAGTCACCGAGTATCTATTTAACAACGCTTACGGGGACGAGGGAAAACTTACTGAAAAAAGAAAAAATATCGTTTCTAAAGATCCACTTATTAGAGCGGTGAAAAAACTTGACATTATGCAGTTTTTGTTGCTTGGCAGAGGGTTGGAAAATAGAGTTGGCAAAGATGATAAACTTATTTCCAGTCTATACGAGGCAGTTTGTGCAGGTATTTATATTGACGGTGGGATGAAAGCCGTTAAAAAGTTTATTAAAAAAACAATTATTTCCGATTTTGAAAAGCAAGTAAAAGATGCGGAAAAGCAAAAAATAAAAGATGATTCTAAAAGTGCTCTTCAAGAATACGTTCAAAAAAGGAAATTAGGCACTGTGTCCTATCAAACGCTAACTTGGTCAGGTCCAGCGCACTTGCCGGAATTTAGGGTAGCGTTGTTGCTAAACGGCACAAGACTTGCAGAGGGCAAGGGTAGGTCGAAAAAAGAGGCGGAAAAAGCCTCGGCGAGAAAGGCTCTCGCACTATTAAAAAAACAGGAAGGTAAAGGGAAGTGAATTTACAAAAAGTAGAACTTTACGGATTTAAATCGTTTGCCGATAAGGCGGAAATTAGGTTTGGTGACGGAATTACCGGTATCGTTGGACCTAACGGATGCGGTAAGAGTAACGTGTCTGATGCGATTAGATGGGTTTTAGGCGAACAGTCTGCAAAAAGTTTGCGTGGCGGTAGTATGCAAGACGTAATCTTTTCGGGTACGCAAAATAGAAAATCACTTTCCTATTGTGAAGTTTCTTTACATTTTGACAACTCAAACAAAATGTTCTCTCTCGACTATAACGAAGTTATTATCACGAGAAAACTTTATAGAAGTGGCGAAAGTGAATACTTTATAAATAAGCAACTTGCAAGACTTAAAGATATAGTAGAACTTTTGCACGAGTGTGGTATAGGTAAAGAGGGTTATACCATTATTGGACAGGGCAAGGTGGAAGAAATTATGTCTGCTAAACCCGAAGATAGAAGGCTTATTTTTGAAGAGGCAACGGGTATTGCTAAATTCAAAACGAGAAAGAACGAATCGGAGAGAAAATTAGAACGTACTCACGAAAATATCGTTAGGTACTCAGATATTTTATCCGAAATTGAAAATCAATTAGGGCCTTTAGAAAAGCAAGCGGAAAAAGCCAAAGAGTTTAACGCTTTATCAGAAGAATTAAAACGTCACGAACTCAACACTTACATAGCAAAAGTTGAGGGCGTTGCATCGGCAAAAGAAAAGGTTGGCAATAAAATTAAGGCGATAGAAGAACAAACTGCGCTCCGTCAATCGGAATACGATTTTGCTCAAAGCGAGTATGACAAAATTTTCACCGATATCGCCCTTGCTGACGACAAGTTGAGAAAATTAAACGATAAACTTATGGATAAGCGCGTAGGGATGGAAAAATCTCTCGGCGCAAACAAACTTTTCGAGGAAAAAATCACCTACTTAAATAGTCAAATTGAACGTTCAAAAAAGGAAATTCAAGATAATATTAAATTAATTGAGGATAGTTCTTCCTCTGCAAATATTAACCTTTTGGAAATTCAAAAAATGAAAGAAGATTTAAACTCTCTTTCTAAAAAGGCAGAAGATCTTTCAAAGAGGTTTATGACCGTTTCTGAGAAGATTTCCTTAGGTGAAGAACTTGCTAACGTTAGCCGTAAAAAGATTATCGAATCTATCGAATCGTTATCCGACTTCAAACTCAATAAGGGTGCAAGAAGCGTGGAAAAAACGGCTTTAACGGAAAAGCTTAGCGAAATTGAACAAAAAATAGATAAACTACTCTACACAAGGGAAGAATTATTTAGAGCAAAGGAAAAGAGCGATAAAAATATTGACGAATTGGATCGTTCAGTTTTTGAATTCAAGAATAAAATTTCCGAAAAGGAAGACGAAGTTCGTTCTACCAACGAAAAAGAGGCGGAACTTGATAACAAGATTTATTCGCTAAATTCAATCATCACCTCGTTAGTCACCAAAGATAATTTTTATAGGGGATTAAAGGAAAATTACGAGGGATATTCTAATGCCGTTAAACTTTTGCTTACCAAAGGTAAATCGGAAGTTAGAGTTGGTAGTAAGATAAAAGGCGTTATTGCAGAACTTATCAAGAGTGATAAAAAGTTTGATATAGCCTTAGAAACTACGCTTGGTGCAGCGGCTCAAAACGTTGTAACGGCAGACACGGAGGACGCTAAATTTTTAATTCAATACTTAAAAGAAAACCGTATGGGAAGAATAACTTTCTTGCCCTTAACTTCCGTTAAACCAAGAGTTCAAAGTGTGGAAGTAACCCGTGCATTGCAAGAAACGGGTGCGCTTGGCGTTGCAAACAAATTAGTAAAATATGAGCCCGAGTTTGAAAACGTTATTTCTAACCTTCTTGGCAACACCTTAATCGTAGACACCATTGAAAATGCTACTAAAATTGCGAACAAAAACCGTTTTGCTTTCAAAATCGTAACATTGGAGGGGGACGTTTTCTCAACCCAAGGTGCAATGAGCGGTGGTTCAAGAAGAACGGACGTTGTCGGTTTATTATCTGCTGATAGAAAGATTGAAGATAACGCTACTGAACTTTCTAAAAAGCGTTCGGAAATGGAAAAATTGAAAGAGCAAAAGAGTGAAATTAACGTTAAAAGAGATAAGGCGCTTGATGAACTTGGTATGCTTAACGACGTTTATAACGGAAAAAGACAACAAGTGGTTATTGAAAGAGAAAAACAGAGTATTACTGAAAAATCTCTTTCAGATTTAGGTAGAGAAATTGAGGCTACCGAAACGGTTAAAGCGGAAATAGTAGAAAAAATCGAAAAAATAACGGCGGAAATGGAAAACATCTCCGTTGGTGGCAAAAAACTTGAAGAAGATAAGGCTGAAGCAACTTCAAGCGCAGATAAGCAACAAGCAGAGTACGATGCTTTAAGGCGTGAAAGAGATGAACTCAGTAACGAACTCACCAGTGTTCAAGTAAAAATTACCGAGTTAAAGGCTAATATTACCTCGTTAGAGGGCGATAACGAACGTTTAATCGGCGTTAAAAAGGATGCAGAAAAAACTAACGAAGATCTTAAAAATAGTATTGCCGGTGCAGAGCAAATTATAGAAGAGCTTAGACTTCAACAAGAAAAAGTTGCTTTTTCTAAGCAAGAACAAGACGAGGTTAATAAACTTCGTGAAGAAATAGACAATATTGAAGTTTATAAAAAAGAACGTCGTGAAAAGTTAGAAAAGAACGCAGAAAAAAGGGAATCCCTTTCTGAAGAACTTATCACTCTTTCTGAAAAACGACATGCAGAAGAAATTAATCTCACCAAAATTGACTCTGATTTAGAACATATGGGCGAAAGCATTTTCGAAAACTACGGCGAAGATTATGATTCTGCGCAAAAATATCGTGAGGCAAATTACGACGCTAAAGAGGGCGAGGCAGAAATTATTAGAATTAGAAGAAAGCGTTCTTCCCTTGGTGCGATAAACGGTTCTGCAATAGACGACTGTATCGTATTAAGAGAGCGTTATGAAGAGATGACGGCGCAAAAAGAGGATCTTGAAAAGGCGGAAAACGACCTTAAAGAGGCTATCGCTAAGATTAAAGGAGAAATGCTCACTCAGTTTGACGAAGGGTTTGTTAAAATCAACGAAAACTTCCAAAGAATATTCAAAGAACTCTTTGGTGGTGGTAGAGCAATGCTCCAAATGGATTACACACAAACGGACGATAAACTTGAGGCAGGCGTGGAAATTATTGCCGAACCTCCGGGAAAGAAACTTCAAAAATTATCACTCTTATCGGGTGGCGAAAAGGCTTTAACGGCTATTGCAATACTCTTTGCAATATTAAGACTTCGCCCAATGCCTTTCTGTGTGCTTGACGAGGTAGAGGCGGCGCTCGACGAGGCAAACGTTGATAGATTTGCAAGATATTTGCAAAAATTCAGCACCGAAACGCAGTTTATCGTTATCACCCATAAAAAGCCTACTATGGAAAGGGCAGATTCGCTTTTTGGCGTTACTATGCAAGAAAAGGGTGTAAGTAAACTCGTTTCCGTTAAACTCTCAGATATCGCAGAAATTGGTGACGGTGATATTGCTCTATAAAATTTTCTTTTAATAAGGATAGATAATGGGATTATTTGCTAAAATAAAAAGCGTTCTTTCTAAGACGAAAGAGGGGCTTTCAAAAAAATTAAACGACCTTTTTGCTAAAAACAAGTTGGGTGAAGAGTTTTACGAAGATCTTGAAGATATTTTAATTTCTTCCGACGTTTCCGTTTCAACTACTATGGAAATAGTGGAAGAAATTAAGGAGGTTGCAATTAAAGAAAAATGCAAAGATAAAGATTACGTTATTGATCTTCTTAAAAAAGAACTTTTCGAAACTTTATCTTACGCAGAACCCTTGGATATGAAAACGCCTCTTATATTGATGCTTATTGGCGTTAACGGTGTGGGAAAGACTACCACCATAGGTAAACTTGCCAACAAGTTCGTTAAAGAGGGAAAAACGGTAACTATTGCGGCGGCGGATACTTTTAGGGCTGCAGCATCCGACCAACTTTCCGTTTGGGCAGAAAGGGCGAAAGTTAGAATAGTTAAACACGCCGAGGGGGCAGACGCATCTGCCGTTGTTTTTGATGCAATTTCTTCCGTTAAGGCTAAAAATACAGACGTTTTGATTATTGATACCGCGGGTAGACTTCACGTTAAGGTTAATCTTATGGAAGAACTTAAAAAGATTGATAGAGTGGTTGCGAGAGAATATCCCGAGGCAAATTACAAAAAACTTATCGTGCTTGACGCTACTACGGGGCAGAACTCCTATAACCAAGTGCAAAGTTTTAACAACGCAGTTGGGGTTGACGGGATCGTTTTAACTAAACTTGACGGAACGGCTAAGGGTGGTTTTATTATCTCTCTTTCTTACGAATTAGAAGTTCCCGTGGTTTACGTTGGCGTTGGCGAAAAGATAGACGATATCGAAGATTTCAACGCAAAAGAATTTATAGAAGGTATGTTTTAATTTTTTATTAAAAACGCTTGACAAGTATATAAAAAATCTATATAATACACGGTGTAAAGTTAATTTACTTTACACCTTTTGTGTTTATTATGGAAAAAGATTTACAATTTATCGAGCTTTTTGAGTTATATAAAGGGCTTTTAACCGATAAGCAAAGGGAATTGTTTTCATCGCACTACTTATTCGATTTATCCCTTTCAGAAATATCCGAGCAAGAAGGTGGCACGAGACAGAGCGTGTATGACCAGATTAAAAAGGTTAAAGCCAAACTCTTAGAGTATGAAAAAGTGCTTAAACTCAACGAAAAATATAGTGAAATCAATAATTTATTAATTGATAGTTCCTCAATGGAAATTCGTGAAAAAATTTTAGAGATTATAGGTAGATAATGGCGTTATTTTCAGGTCTTTCGGAAAAACTTAATCATATATTTTCCAAACTGACCAAGCACGGTAGGCTTACCGAGCTTGAAATTAAAACTGCTATGAGGGAAGTGCGTATTGCACTTTTAGAGGCAGACGTTAATATCTCCGTAGTTAAAGAATTCGTTTCTAAAGTTTCTGAAAGGGCAGTTGGACAAGAAATATTAAAAAGTCTAAGCCCCACCCAACAAGTTATTAAAATCGTTAATGAAGAACTTATTGCTCTAATGGGTTCTGCAAACGCAAAACTTAATTTTTCTTCAAGCCCCTCCGTTATAATGATGGCAGGTTTACAAGGTGCTGGTAAAACCACCCTTGTTGGAAAACTTGCAATGCTACTCAAAAAACAAGGCAGAAAGCCACTTTTAGTTGCTTGTGACGTTTATCGTCCCGCAGCGATAAACCAGTTAAAGGTAGTTGGTGAAAAGGCAGGTTGTCAAGTTTTTGAAAAGGGGCAAGGCAACCCTGTTAAAATAGCAAAAGAGGGTGTTTCTTACGCTAAATCGTACGGTTTTGATACCGTTATCATAGACACCGCAGGTAGACTTCAGATAGACGAAGAGTTGATGGTAGAACTTGAAAAAATCAAGGCGGAAGTTAATCCTTCGGAAATTTTATTAGTAGTTGACAGTATGACGGGACAAGTTGCCGTTGAAGTTGCAGACACCTTTAACAAGCGTTTAGAAGTTACCGGTTTAGTTTTAACCAAACTTGACGGTGATACGAGAGGTGGCGCAACCCTTTCAATGAAAGCGGTAACGGGTAAACCTATAAAATTCTGTTCGGTGGGTGAAAAACTTGGCGATTTAGAACCTTTCTATCCCGACAGAATGGCAAACCGTATTCTTGGGATGGGGGACGTTTTAACGCTTATCGAAAAGGCGCAAGAGGCTATCACCGAAGAGGACGCTAAAAAAATGGAGAGGAAATTTAGAGAAAATTCCTTTACGTTAGACGACTTTTTGGTTCAATTTGAAACTATGAATAAAATGGGTGGAATAGGCTCGATTTTATCAATGCTCCCTGGAATGGGCGCAAAAATGAAGATACGAGAAGAGGATATAGACGAGAAAAAAATGATAAGTATGAAAGCAGTTATTCAGTCTATGACCAAAAAAGAAAGGCTAAATCCTCAAATCATTAACTCTTCAAGAAAAATTAGGATTGCAAATGGTAGTGGAACGAGCGTTCAAGAAGTAAACAGAGTTCTAAAACAGTTTGAGCAAACCAAAATGATGATGAAACAAATGAAAAACAATAAAATGTTTAGATTTTAATATTTACAAATAAAGGAGAACAAAAAAATGGCAGTAAAAATGAGATTAACCAGAATGGGCGACAAAAAATCCCCCTTCTACCGTATCGTAATTATGGACAGCAGAACGGCAAGAGACGGCGCTTATATTGACAAGGTTGGTCACTATAATCCCACCGCTCAACCTGCAGAAATCGTTATTGATGCTGAAAAGGCTAAAAAGTGGCTTGCAAACGGCGTTCAACCCACCGACACGGTTAAAAATATCTTAATCAATCAAGGCATTTTACCAAAGCCCACCAAACTTTCACCTGCAAAAACTAAAGTCCGTAAATCTAAATAATTAAGATTTAAGGAGATAGTCAGATGATAGAACTTATTAAATTCGTGGTTGGGAGTTTTGCTGAGAAACCCGAATTGATTGAATATGACGTTAACGATAGCGGAAGAGAAGTTACCGTTACCATTACGCTTGACGCAAGTGATATGGGAAAGGTGATAGGTCGTCAAGGTAAAATTGCTAAGGCGCTTAGAACTCTCGTTCGTGCAGGTTCACAAAAAGAAAATAAAAAATACGTTATAGAAATTAAGGAGCGTGGGGAAATATAATTTCCCCATTTTCCTTCCATAAAAAAATGCAGGAAAAATTCAAAGTTGGGCTTATAGTTAAGCCACAAGGGGTAAAGGGTGAAGTTAAAGTTCAACCCTTAACCGACGATATTTTAAGATTTAAGAAACTTAATAACGTGTTTATAAACGGCGTGGCTTATAAAGTTATTAACGCTAAGATTGCAGATGGATTTTGCATCCTTTTGTTATCTGGGGTTAACGACAGAAACACTGCCGAACTTTTTCGTGGAAAATATATTGAGGTGGAAAGGGAAAACGCTCTTCCTCTTCCAGAGGGTAGGTATTTTATAGCCGATATAATAGGTTGTAAAACCCTTTTTGAGGACGGAACGCCTCTCGGTGAAGTTATTGACGTGACGAGTGCTAAAACGGATATTTTTACCGTTAAAACGGTTAGTAATAAAATCGTTAGGTTTCCCTTTTTAAAAGATTTAACTCTTTCTATCGACGTGGAAAAAAAAGTTATAGTTTTACTAAGAAAACGCTATTTAGAGGTGTGTTGTTATGAGGATTGATATTTTAACGCTTTTCCCCGAAATGTTTACGCCTCTTTCAACGAGCATAATAGGTAGAGCAGTTAACAGTAACAAAATTGAAATTAACGTTTACGATATTAGAGAATACACCTTAGATAGACATAAAAAGTGTGACGATGCGCCTTTCGGTGGAGGAGCGGGTATGGTAATGATGCCTCAACCCATCGCCTCTGCGATAGAGGATATTGACCCTGAACATAAGGCGTGGCGTGTTTTTATGTCGCCAAGGGGCAGAGTTTTTAACCAAAAAATAGTTCTTGAATATGCAAAAAGGGATAGAATTTTACTTCTTTGTGGGCATTACGAGGGCGTTGATCAAAGGGTTATCGACTTATATATTGACGAAGAATTATCCGTTGGTGATTACGTTTTGACGGGGGGTGAAATTCCCGCAATGGCTGTTACCGACGCAGTGTCAAGATACGTTAGTGGAGTTATTAAAGAACAATCTTTAGAACAAGAAAGTTTTTCTTCAGGGCTATTAGAATATCCACAATATACAAGACCTCAAGAGTTTAAGGGGTTAAAAGTGCCTGAAGTTTTAACGAGTGGAAATCACGGCGAGGTTGATAAATGGAGGCTTGCTAAATCCATTGAAATAACGAAAAAAAATCGCCCTGATTTATTAAAAAAATAAAAGTATGCAACATTTACAATGGTTTCCGGGGCATATGACGGCTGCCGTTCGCATGATGGAGGAAAACCTTAAAGCCGTTGACGGTGTTATGATGGTTTTAGATGCGAGAGCGCCGAGAGCGTCTATAAATAATAAACTCTCTAAGATGTTTTCGGGAAAGAAAATTTTATACGTTTTGAATAAAAGCGACCTTATTTCTCATGCGGACGCAATGCGTACCGTAAAGGAATTTGCAAAAGAGGGGAAAACCGCCGTTTCCGTTTCTGCAATGGATAAACGCGCGGTCGATCTGCTATATTCTGAGATTTTTAATTTACTTAAAGATAAGGTTGAAAAATATAAATCAAAGGGCATTTTTAAGCCTATAAGAATTATGGTGACGGGTATTCCAAACACGGGAAAATCTACCATCATAAATGCCCTTTGCGGTGGCAAAAAAGCCGTTACGGGCAATAAAGCAGGGGTTACCAAAGGTAAACAATGGGTGCGTATTAAAGAACTTGAACTGCTTGATACACCTGGTACAATGCCACCTGCGTTTGAAAACCAAACGTACGCAAAACACCTTGCCTATATCGGTTGTATGAACGACGCAAATATTGATTTTAACGACCTTGCCTACGAATTAATTGCAGAGCTAAAAGAAAAATATCCAGAACTATTAAAAAGCAAGTATTCTATTGAGAATTTAGATGCTGAAACGATAGAGATTTACGACGCTATTTGTTTAAGAAGAGGCTTTTTAAGGCGTGGTGGAGAATTTGATTACGAACGTCTTGCTACGGCAATTATAGACGATTTAAGAAAGGGAAGAATAGGGAAAATTATATTCGACTAATGGATAAATTTGAGTGCGAAAGACAACTTAAAAGTTTAGGTTATAACTTAATTGCGGGCGTAGACGAAGTGGGGAGAGGTCCACTCGCAGGCCCAGTTGTTTGCTGTGCCGTTATAATGTCGGAGGACGATATTATAGAGGGCGTTACCGACAGTAAAAAAATTTCGGAAAAGAAAAGAGAAAGGCTATCAAAAATTATAATGGAAAAGGCAATTTCTTACTCTATATTCGAAGTTTGGCAAGAGGAAATTGACGAGATAAATATTCTTCAAGCAGTTAAAAAATGTATGACAAACGCCGTTAAGGGGCTTAAAATAGAACCGGATATAACTATTGTTGACGGAGTTGACACGGGGCTACCTATTAACGCAAAATATTTGGTTAAAGGGGACTTGAATAGTTATACCGTGGGATGCGCTTCCATAGTTGCAAAAGTGTATAGAGATAAACTTATGGAAGAGTATGCAAAAGAGTATCCAGACTATGGATTTGAAAAGCATAAGGGCTACGGCACGAAAGCGCACATAGATAAAATCAAGGAGATTGGACCTTGCAAATTGCACAGAAAAACTTTTATAAAAAATTTTTGGGTAGAAAAGGTGAAATAGAGGCGGGAAAATTTTTAGTCCAAAAGGGCTATAAAATTTTAGAGAGAAATTTTAAAACTCATATTGGTGAGATAGATATAATAGCCTTAGACGAGGAAACTATTTGTTTTGTAGAGGTTAAAACGAGAACTTCTTCTGATTTCGGAGCGCCCTCTGAAGCCGTTAATGAAAAAAAACAACTAAAATATTATTTAGTTGCAGAGCAATATTTGCTCAAAAACAAAAAAACAGAGTGCTCTTGCCGTTTTGACGTGGTGGAAATTGAAAACGGTAAAATTAATTTAATAAAAGATGCATTTTCACGTTAAAACAGTTGCTAAAAACAAAAAAATGTGGTATTATTATAGACGCTTCGGACGTTCCTCTTGAAAATCAACGAACGTTTAGTATACTAGGAGGTATTAAAATGAGCAATATTATCGATGCAATCAATCAAGAAAATTTGAAAGAATCGATTCCCCAGTTTTCAGTTGGTGATACCGTTAAAGTAATGGTAAAAGTTATTGAAGGCGAAAGAGAAAGATTACAAGCTTTTGAAGGAATAGTAATCGCTAAAAAGCACGGTGGAATTTCTGAAACTTTTACGGTTAGAAGAGTTTCCTTTGGTGTAGGCGTTGAAAAAACTTTCCCAATCCACTCGCCTAAGGTTTCCGACATTCAAGTAGTAAGACGTGGTAAAGTACGTCGTGCAAAACTCTACTATTTGAGAGAGAGAACGGGTAAAGCGGCTAAGGTTAAAGAAATAGCAAGATAGTCAAACTAAAGAACTTACCAAAAACGTGGTAAGTTCTTTTTTTACTTTCAAATAACTTACGGAAATGTGTTTACTTTTTTATTTAATTATTATATAATAAATAAATATAAGCGTAATAATAGGGGAACTCTGTTATTATTAAGGTGGTGCACTAATGATTTCAAAGATAAACAGTTTTGCGTTATACGGTTTAGAGGGAAAAGCAGTTGAGATTGAGGTTGATATCAACAACGGCTTACCTTCTTTTGAAATTGTTGGGCTTGCTGATACAACCGTTAAAGAATCAAAAGAAAGAGTTCGTTCTGCTATTAAAAATAGTGGAAGAAATTTCCCCACTAAAAAAATTACGGCTAACTTTGCACCTGCAGATATTAGAAAAGAAGGTTCTGCGTTTGACCTTCCCTTAGCAATAGGTTTATTAAAAGCCTCTGCTCAACTTTTAGCGGAAACGGAGGATATAGTTTTTCTTGGAGAACTTTCTCTTGACGGTAAACTAAGAAAAATTAACGGAGTGCTTCCCATACTTATTGCCGCAAAGGACGAAGGGTTTACAAAGTTTCTTCTTCCGTACGAAAACGCAAAAGAAGCGTCTTTCGTTGCTGGGATTGAAGTTTATCCCGCAAAAAGCCTAAACGAAGCGATAGACCATTTGTCCGGCTTAAAACTTATCGATAGAGTAGTTTCCAAAGATTATTCTACTCTAACGGAAGAGGATACTTACGATTCGGATATGTGCTACGTAAAGGGGCAAGCAGTGGCAAAACGTGCCCTTGAAATTGCCGTTTCCGGTGGGCATAATATTTTATTCGTGGGTGCGCCTGGTACGGGAAAAACCATGCTTGCAAAGTGTATTCCTACCATTATGCCCGATATGACTTTTGAGGAGGCTCTTGAAACTACTAAAATTCACTCGGTTGCAGGGGTGTTGAAATCTTCTGACGGTATAGTTTATAAAAGGCCGTTCAGATCACCACACCACACGGCTTCAACGCCAGCATTGGTTGGGGGAGGAGTAAACTCAAAGCCTGGAGAAATTAGCCTTGCGCATAACGGAGTTTTATTTCTTGATGAAATGCCAGAGTATTCGAGAGCGACTTTAGAATCTTTGCGTCAACCGTTAGAGGACGGTGTTGTTACCGTTACGAGGGTGCAATCCACCGTAACTTATCCAGCAAACTTTGTATTGTGTGGAAGTATGAATCCTTGCCCTTGTGGAAATTTTGGCAGTGAAGAAAAAGAGTGTGTTTGCACACCCTCTCAAATTGCTAAATATAAGGCTAAAATTTCCGGCCCGTTACTTGATAGAATTGATATTCAAGTTTCTGTCGACGAGGTTAAGTATGCCAAACTTACTTCAGAGGAAAAGGGAGAGAGTAGTGCCGAAATTAAAAAAAGAGTTAATAGAACGAGGCTTATTCAAAAAAATAGATTTAAAAACGACAAGATACTTACTAACGCCGATATGGGTGAAAGGCAGATAGCAAAATATTGTAAACTTTCTAAAGAGTGCGAAAAACTTTTAGAAACTTCATATAAAACCTTGCACTTATCACCAAGGGCACGCAGTAGAATTATAAAAGTTGCAAGAACCATTGCTGATATGGACTTATGTGACGATATAGGCGTTAATCATATTTTAGAGGCAATAAGTTATAGGCACGGATAATATGAAATACACTGAAAGGGAACTTTGTCTTATTTGGCTTGATAGTTTTATTGGACTTGAATATAAACATAAGGCAATTTTATATCAAAATCTTGGCGACGTTAAGGGAATTAAATCCTTTATCGAGAAAAACGCCGAGTATATCAAAAAAGAGATAGGGGAAAATAATTATTCAACCCTTATAAACTCTGCAAACAAAGAATATTTAGACTACGTTTTAAGTGGGTTAGATAAAAATGGAGTTGTTGCGATTACTTTGGATTCAGAAAAGTATCCATCCACCCTTTTATCAACGGATATACCACCTTTAGTTTTGTACGCCAAGGGGAACATAGACCTACTTAATACCGACACGTTTGCAATAGTAGGTAGCAGAAAAAGTTTACCATTATCAATAAAGACTGCTGAAAAGTATGCGACTACATTATCAGAGGCTGGACTGACTTTAGTAACCGGTATTGCCGAGGGGATAGATAAAGTGGTGTTAGAGTCTGCCTTAAAAACGGGAAGAGTAATCTCCGTTATTGCAGGAGGGTTTAACCATTTATACCCTGCAAACCACGTTGGACTTTTTGAAGAGGTTTGTCGCTTTGGGCTTGCAATTTCTGAACATCCCTTAGACGTTGCACCTCAACCTTATTTCTTCCCCGCAAGAAATAGGATAATAGCGGGACTTGCTAAGGGAACTTTAATAGTTAGTGGCGCTAAAAGAAGTGGCACGAAATATACAGCAACTTTTGCCGAAGAATATGGAAGAGATTTATTTGCTATTCCATATAATATCGGTGTGACATCTGGGGAAGGGTGTAACGAACTTATTAAAATGGGCGCGCACCTTACCGATACGCCGGACGATATATTAGAATTTTATAACCTTTCAAAGGTTGAGATAGATGTGGACTTTACCGAAGATGAAAAGCAAGTAATATCGGCACTTGAAAACGGAAGTTTACACGTAGAGAAAATTAGCAGTTTAACGGGTAAAAGACCCTTTGAATTAACCGCAATACTAAGCGCGCTTGAGATTAAAGGAGCAGTAGTTAAGGTGGGTGCTAACGTTTATTCTAAGATTTAGATGACTTGGAGGATTAAATGCAATTAATTATAGTAGAATCGCCACACAAGGCAAAAACAATAGAAAAATTCCTCAAAGGCGATTACAAGGTAGATGCGTCTAAAGGACACGTTAGAGATTTGCCCGTAAATCGTATGGGTATTAGGATTGATAAGAATTTCGAGCCTTTTTACGAAATTTCTCCCGATAAAAAGGAAGAGATTAAAAGATTAAAAAACCTTGCTAAAAAAGCAGATACTATTTATCTTGCAACTGACCCGGATAGAGAGGGAGAGGCTATTTCTTGGCATTTAGCAGAGGTTTTAGAACTTAAAAATAAAGATATTAACAGAATAGTTTTTAACGAAATTTCCGAAAAAGCCGTTAAAAACGCTCTTGCAAACCCAAGAAATATTGATATGGCGCTTGTAGACGCTCAACAAGCAAGAAGAGTTTTGGATAGGTTGGTTGGTTATAGCGTTTCTCCCGCTGCAAGTTCAAGGCTTAACGAAAATCTTTCTGCGGGAAGAGTTCAATCGGTAGTATTAAAAATGGTTGTAGATAGAGAACGTGAAATTATGGCGTTCAAACCACAAGAATACTGGAACTTAAAAGCAGAAGTTCAGCCTGAGGGAAAGAGTGCTTTTAAGGTGCTATTAATTGAAAAGAACGGGAAAAAATATAAACCCTCTAACGAAGAAGAGGCTTTAAGCGTAGAAAAAACGCTATTGCAAACGCCATTTTACGTTGCGTCGGTAAAGAAATCCGTTGTTAAATCGCACGCTCCCGCTCCCTTTATCACGAGTACTTTGCAACAAGATGGTTCAATAAAACTCGGTATTTCTGCACCTAAGGTTATGCAGATAGCGCAAAGACTTTACGAGGGTGTTGAAACTCCAAACGGAAATGTTGCTTTAATTACCTATATGAGAACGGACTCTGTTAGAATTTCTGCCGAGGCACAGAGGGAAGCGCTTGATTTTATTAAGAAAAACTATGGGGAAGAGTATGCGCCTACTAAGCCTAACGTGTATCGTTCTAAAAAGGACGCGCAAGATGCGCACGAGGCTATTCGTCCGATAGATATTAATAAAACTCCAGATAGCGTTAAATCTATTTTAGATAGAGATCAATATAGACTTTATAAACTTATCTACGAAAGATTTTTAGCATCACAAATGACTGAGGCTAAATACGACAGTATGACGGTGGACGTTAAGAGTGGTGAATATCTATTTAGAACGAGTGGTAAGACTTTACTATTTAAGGGCTACACCATAGTTTACGACGATGCTAAGGTTGACGAGGAAGATGAGGGTAACGCAATGTTGCCACCTTTAACCGAGGGTGAGGCGCTAAATTTATTAAAACTTCTAAAAGAACAAAAATTTACCAAGCCACCCGTTAGATACACCCAAGCAACGTTAGTTAAAACTATGCAAGATAAGGGCATTGGTAGACCTTCTACTTACGCTACTATTATTGGTAAACTCACAGATAAAAAGAGGGAATATTTAAGAGAAGAAAAGAAGCATTTAATTCCTAACGAAATTAGTTATTCGTTAATAGACTTTTTAGTTAAGTATTTCCCCGACATTATGCAAATTGACTTTACCGCTAAGATGGAGGACGATTTAGACGAGATAGGAGAAAACGGCAAGGATTGGCACAAACTTATTGCTGATTTTTACGCTCCGTTTGAAAAGCAACTTCGTGATTCTAAGTTAACCGACGTTTTATGTGAAAAATGTGGCGCACCAATGATTATTAACAGTGGTAAATACGGCAATTACTATGCTTGCTCAAATTATCCCGCTTGTAAAAACATTAAATCGGTTAACGAAAAGGTGGCAATTCCCACCGAAATGATTTGCCCTAAGTGTGGCGGTATGATGGTGGAAAGACAAGGGAAATTCGGCAAGTTCCTCGCTTGTTCAAACTATCCTAAGTGTAAGCACACTGTTAGTATGACGGAAAGCGTTGGCACTTGTCCAGACTGTGGCAGACCAACAAAGAAGATGACGAGCAGAATGGGAAAAACTTTCTACGGTTGTTCTGGATACCCAGAGTGTAATTTTATGAGTTGGGATATGCCGACGGGGGAAAGATGTTCTACTTGTGGAGCGTTTATCGTTAACGTTGACGGAAAAAATATCTGCTCAAATAAAAAGTGTAAAACGTTAGAAAATGAAAAGAGTTAAGGTTATAGGTGCAGGGCTTGCAGGGTGCGAAACTGCGTATTATCTTGCCAAAAAAGGTATTAAGGTTGACCTTTACGATATTAAGCCAAGAGATTTTACCCCTGCTCATAAATCGGAAAATTTCGGTGAGTTAGTTTGTTCTAATTCGTTAAAAAATAACGACGTTTATGGAAATGCTGCGGGGCTATTGAAAGAAGAGCTAAGACTTATGGGTTCTTTGATTATGGAGGCGGCGGACAAAACGAAAGTGCCTGCTGGTGGAGCACTTGCCGTTAATAGAGAGGAATTTTCTAAATATATTACGGATAAAATTAAATCGCACGAAAATATTACTTGCTATACTGAAGAAGTTAAGGAGATTGACTTTAACGATTATACCGTTATTGCAACAGGTCCTTTAACAACGGATTCTTTGTCTAAATTTATAGCAGATAAAATAGGTGGTGGATTGTACTTTTTTGATGCGTCTGCTCCTATAGTTGAATTTTCTTCCATCGATATGAACGAGGCTTTCTTTGGGGATAGATACGGCAAAGGAAACGGCGACCATATTAATTGCCCAATGAATAAAGAGCAGTATGAAGAGTTTATTTCCTTGCTTACTAGTGCAGAAAGAGTAGAACTTAAAAGTTTTGAAAAATCTGCCGTATTTGAAGGGTGCATGCCTATTGAAATTATGGCGTCCCGTGGGAAAGATACCTTGCGATTTGGTCCGTTAAAACCCGTTGGGCTTGACGATCCGAGAACGGGCCGATGGGCGTATGCCACGCTACAACTTAGAAAGGAAGATAAAGAGGGAAGTATGTATAACTTAGTTGGCTTTCAAACCAACTTAAAGTTTGGAGAGCAAAAAAAGGTTTTTTCAGTAATTCCCGCCCTCAAAAACGCAGAATACGTTAGATACGGCGTTATGCATAGAAACACGTTTATCAATTCCCCAAAAGTCTTAGATAGCGATTTTTCAATGAAAGATCATAAAAAAGTATTTTTTGCAGGGCAAATTACCGGCGTTGAGGGGTACGTTGAAAGTGCAGGTAGTGGATTAGTTGCCGGCATATACTTAGAAAAGTTAATTAAGGGAGAAAAATCTATTCCCTTGTCAGATAAAACCGTTTCGGGTGCGCTTATAAAATATATAACGACGGAAAACGAGAACTTTCAACCGATGAACGCTAACTTTGGCATTTTGCCACCGCTTGATATTATTACGAGAGATAAAGCGTTAAAAAAGAAGTTGCAAGCAGAAAGAAGTTTAAATGAAATTTCAAAGTTTATCAAGGAGATGAATATATGACGGAATTTAAGGGAACTACAATTTGTGCCGTTAAAAGAAATGGAAAAACGGCTATTGCGGGGGACGGACAAGTTACAATGTCCCAATCGATTATTTTTAAAAACAACGCCGTAAAGGTTAGAAGAATCCACGGCGGAAAGGTTTTATTTGGTTTTGCAGGGGCTGTTTCCGATGCTTTTGCCCTTTCAGAGAGATTTGAAGAGATGCTAAACAAGTATTCTGGCAATCTAATGCGTAGTGCAGTTGAACTTGCAGAACTTTGGAGAAGCGATAAAATGAGAAAACTTGAGGCAATGATGATTACTGCCGATAAAGATACACTTTTAATCGTTTCTGGTACTGGCGAAGTAATTGAGCCGGAAGAGGGCGTTTGTGCAATCGGTAGTGGTGGAAACTATGCTTTGGCGGCTGCAAGAGCGTTAATACAAGAAACGGATTATTCGGCAGAGGACATTGCTAAAAAAGCATTGCATATAGCAAGTGAAATTTGCGTGTTTACTAACGACCATATAACGTGCGAGGTTTTATAAGGAGTAGAATATGAATTTATCACCTAAACAAATTGTCGCCCAATTAGACAACTATATTATAGGGCAAAAAAGCGCTAAAAAAGCCGTTGCAATAGCACTTCGAAATCGTTATAGAAGAAGTATGCTTTCTCTTAGCGAGATGGAGGAAATAACCCCTAAAAACATCATAATGAAAGGACCAACGGGCGTTGGTAAAACGGAAATTGCAAGAAGGCTTGCAAAATTAGTTGGTGCGCCTTTCATTAAGGTGGAGGCAACTAAGTATACTGAGGTTGGTTACGTTGGTAGGGACGTTGAGTCAATGATTAGAGATTTGGTTGAATGTTCCGTGCGTTTGGTAAAAGAAGAGCGTATTAAAAAGGTTACCGAAAAGGCGGGCGCAGTGGTTGATAAAAAACTTGCGTCTATCGTTGCTAACGTTAGAAAGGCAGATAGAGGAGAAACGCCCGAACCAATCTTTGAACAAAATATTTTAGAGGGATTAAAAAAGGGGTATTACGACAACGAACTTATAGAAGTTGATCTTGCAGACGTTCCTAAGTCAATGGAATTAGTTCCTGGTGGCGCAGAAATTAGCATAGGTAATATCTTTGGAGATTTAATGCCTAAAAAACGCAAGAAAAGAAAACTTACCGTTAAAGAGGCGAGAAGACTTTTGCTTGACGAAGAGGCTGATAAGTTGATTGATAAAGATTCCGTTAACGAAGAGGCCATAAAAAGGGCTGAACAAGAAGGTATAATTTTTATCGACGAAATTGATAAAATTGCCGCAAAAGGCACTAACAGTAGCGGACAAGACGTTTCAAGGGAGGGTGTTCAAAGGGATATTCTTCCGATAGTCGAGGGTTCTACTGTTATGACAAAGTACGGCGCTATTAAAACGGACTATATTTTGTTTATCGCAGCAGGTGCTTTCCACGTTTCAAAAGTTAGCGATTTAATCCCAGAACTTCAAGGTAGATTTCCTATCTTAGTGGAGTTGAACAGTTTATCAAAACAAGATTTTATAGATATTTTGACAACTCCTCAAAACGCAATAACCTTGCAATATGCAACCTTATTAAAGGTGGACGGAGTGGAGTTAAAGTTCACTAACGAGGCTATCGAAGAGATTGCAACACTTGCAGAAAGCATGAACGCAACGAGCGAAGATATCGGTGCAAGAAGACTTCACACCGTTATGGAAAACCTTTTAGAGGACGTTAGTTTTGAGGCTGACGGTGGCGAACAAAAAGAGGTTGTTATTGATAGAAAATACGTTGAGGGTAAGTTTGGAAAGGACTTAACTAAAAAAGATTTCAAAAAATATATTCTTTAAGGAAAACGGATATGATTAACATACCAAAAGGAACTAAAGACGTATTGCCAAAAGATAGTTATAAATGGCAATATATTGAATCGGTGGCAAGAAAAACGGCGAAAGAGTTTGCCGTTTCAGAGATTAGAACGCCTACCTTTGAACATACGGAAGTGTTTTTAAGGGGTGTTGGTGAAACTACCGACATAGTAAATAAGGAAATGTACACCTTTATGGACAAAGGTGATAGAAGTATAACCTTAAAGCCTGAGGGCACGGCGGGTGTGGCAAGAGCGTTTGTTGAAAACGGACTATACTCTGGAGCACTTCCTTGTAAACTTTTCTATATCACTCCTTGTTTTAGGTACGAACGCCCACAAGCGGGTAGACTTAGAGAGTTTCATCAGTTTGGTGTTGAAGTTTTAGGGAGTTCATCACCCGTTACTGACGCCGAAACTATTATTCTTGCTAAAACTTTTTTAGATAATATCGGTGCAAAAAACGTTACTCTTTACTTAAACAGTATTGGTTGTGCAGATTGTAGAAAAAAATACGGTGAGGCGTTAAAAAAATATCTTAGCGATAATTTTGATAACCTTTGTCCACTTTGTAAGGATAGATTTGCTAAAAATCCTATGAGGGTTTTAGACTGCAAAAATGAAGAGTGCAAAAAGCTCACTCAAAACGCTCCAAGCATTTTGGATTATATTTGTGATGATTGTAGTAGCCATTTTAATTCCGTTCAAAAGTTACTAAAAAGTGCCAACGTGGAATTTAAGATTAACGCTAATATCGTTAGAGGACTTGATTATTATACTAAAACGGTTTTTGAATTCGTTTCAGAAAATATCGGCGCTCAAGGTACTGTATGTGGTGGCGGTAGATACGACAAATTAGTTTCTGAATTTGGTGGACCTAACGTTCCCGGCATTGGTTTTGCAACTGGAATTGAAAGACTTTTATTGCTTTTAGAAAATTCTGGAACTCAAATTCCTAACGAAAACAAAGTTAAAATTTATATTGCGCCTATGGGAGAAAAGGAGGCGGAAAAAGCCTTTGAACTTACTGCTCTAATTAGAAAAGAGGGCATCACTGCCGAAACCGACCATATGGGTAGAGGAATTAAGGCTCAGTTTAAGTATGCAGACAAGATAGGGGCGGAATACGTTGCCGTTATCGGTTCTGACGAACTTGAAAAAGGCGTTTTAACGGTAAAAAACATGAAAGACGGAGTTTCTAAAGTGGTGGATTTTTCAGACCTTGTTTCATACGTGAAAAATATATAATGAAAGAAGTTGCTAAGGTTATAAAAACTGATAAGGATTTATCGGTAGTATACGTAGAGAAAAAGGACGAGTGTAGCAAATGTGGAATGTGTTTATTTCCTGCAAACGCTAAAGGCTTAGAAATAAACGCGAAAAACTCCATAAACGCTAAGGTTGACGATACCGTTTTAATAGAAATGGGCGAAAAAGGCAAGTTATTAGGCGTGTTTTTAGCATTTATAGTGCCTCTACTATTAATCGGACTTTCATTTATGATTAATTCTTTTACGTTAAAAAATGAAATTTTTACGCTAATTTTAGCCGTCGGTTTAGTTATAGTTTGGTATTTTATTCTTCCGTTTATTGATAGGAGGATAAAAAATAAAGATAATTATTGTGCGGAAATTATTTCCGTTATAAATAATAATAAAAATTAAAAAAAGAAAAACAGGAGATAAAAAATGATCGATTATTCAGTAATCAAA
>JAZSDD010000012.1:0-9970 GCA_045530945.1 Christensenellaceae bacterium | reverse complement strand
GATGGATATATAGTTTCCGAAAAAACAGATAAAGTGTTTAAGAATTTATCAACTGATAGGGGTGTTTTTGCAGAAATTTTTGCTTATTTATGTTCGATAACTAATAAGAAATTTTTTAATTCAGTTGAAACTGCGCTAAGTGATGATATTCCTTTTGATAAATATCAATTTATTTTTTCAACGGAAGTATTTTTAGAACTAAAAATTTTCTACGTAGAAAACGGAGTTCTTAAAAGAAATATTAATATAAAAAACCCATTGACAAATTCTGTCGTTTATAATACAATTTGTAATATAACGGAGGGAGTATGTTCGACATTTTAGAGAGGCTTGAATCGGCTTATAAAGGCAAGGATTTAGAACTTTGTTTGAAGGCTTACGATTACTCTAAAAAAGCACATAAAAATCAAAAAAGAGCGTCTGGGGAGGAGTATTTTATTCACCCTTGTACCGTTGCTAAAATTTTGGTGGATTTAGGTTTAGATGCCGCCACTATAGCAGCGGCTTTTTTACATGACGTAATTGAAGATACTCCAATATCCGAGGGAGATATTAAAAAGGAGTTTGGTGACGAAGTTTTAGAACTCGTTAACGGCGTTACCAAACTTGAAAAAATTGAATTTCACTCTAAAGAAGAAGAGCAAGCGGAAAATTTTAGAAAACTTTTCGTTGCAATGGCAAAAGATATTAGAGTTATCATAATTAAACTTGCCGATAGACTGCATAATATGCGTTCATTAAACTTTCTTTCCGTTGAGCGTCAGCAAAGAATGGCAAGAGAAACGCTTGAAGTTTACGCACCTATTGCAAGTAGATTAGGTATTTCGCAAGTTAAGTGTGAACTTGAAGATTTGTGTTTAAAATATTTAGAGCCGGACGTTTACGAGTATTTATCCACTGCGGTAGAAGAGAGAATTAAAGAGGGTGGAGATTTAATTGAACACGTTGTAAAAGAAGTTCAAGAAATGCTTAAAGATTCTAACGTTTCGGGAGAAGTTTTTGGGCGTAGAAAACACCTTTACAGTATTTATCGCAAGATGAAAACGAGAGGCAAAACGTTTGACCAAATTTACGACGTTGTTGCTATTAGAGTTATCGTTAACTCTATTGACGAGTGCTACGAAATTTTTGGTAAAATTCACTTTAAGTGGAAACCTGTTCCTGGTAGAATTAAAGATTATATTGCCACGCCTAAAGCAAATTTATATCGTTCACTTCACACTACCGTCGTTACAAACTTTGGTAAAGTTTTTGAAATTCAAATTAGAACGTACGAGATGAATCACGCTGCTGAATACGGTATCGCAGCGCATTGGAAATATAAAGAAAATAAAACGGAATCGGAAGAACTTGATACTCGCTTAACTTGGATTAGGGAAGTTATGGAGTGGCAAGGTGGCTTAAAAGATAGTAAGGAATTTTTAAATTCGCTTAAAGGCGACCTATACTCTTCTGAAGTTTTAGTTTTTACCCCTAAGGGTGACGTTAAAAGTTTACCGAAAGACGCAACGCCAATAGATTTTGCATACAGTATTCACTCGGCGATTGGAAACAAGTGCGTTGGTGCAAAAGTAAACGGCAAAATGGTGCCGTTAAACACCACTTTGCAAGTTGGTGACGTTGTTGAGGTTGTTACCTCTCAAAACTCTAAAGGTCCTTCGTGGGATTGGCTTAAAATCGTAAAAAGTTCAAGTGTTAGGGTGAAGATTAGGCAATTCTTCAAGAAGGCAATGAAAGAGGATAACGTTAAGATTGGTAAAACTATGCTTGAAGAAGAGGCTAAGCATAGAAATTACACTCTTTCAGAACTTTTAACGGAAGACGCTTTTTCAATGCTTTCAAATAAAATGTCTTTTAGTAACCAAGAGGAAATGTTTGCCTCCGTCGGTTACGGGGCAGTTGGCGTTAATCAAGTTATAGTAAAACTAATCGACTATTATAGAAAGAAACAGCCAAAGCAAGAAATAGTTAAATATTACGCATCTAATAAAAACCACGCAAGTAGCGTTTCTGTTAAGGGTATGGCTGGACTTTTAGTGCGTTTTGCTGGATGTTGTACACCCGTTCCGGGGGACGATATAGTTGGATTTATTTCAAGAGGTCACGGCGTTACAGTTCATAGAAGAAGTTGCCCAAACCTTAAAAACGTTGACGTTGAAAGGCTAATTGAAGTTGATTGGGTTGATACGGGTAAAAATACCTTTAACGCTTCAATTAAGGTAATAGGTAATCACCAAGCAGAGATTTTATCGTCAGTTGCGGGAGTGGTTGCACTCTTAAAACTTGATATCGTTTCCACAAACGGAAGAACGGATGCTAAAACTCATCAGGTTGTGGTTGATTTTAATATTAGATTAAATAGTAAGGGAGACCTTGATAGTTTAATCAAAAAAATCAAGCAAGATTCAAAGATAATTGACGTTTATAGGACGGCATATTAATGAAACTTTATCATTTAAGTTCTGGACCATTAAAGGTAAACACCTATTTTTTGGTTAATGAAGAAAAAAACACTGCCGTCGTTATTGACAGTGGAGAAAATTATAAACTTATAAAAAAGACGGAAGAGGAGAATTGTTTTAAGATTAAGGCAGTTCTCCTTACTCACGCTCACTTCGACCATGCTGGCAACGTTAAAAAATTACAAGACGATGGAGCGAAAATTTATATTAGCACTATCGATGCACCAAAACTACTTGACGATGGAAATTTAGCAAAATATTTTGGAAGAACGTTTGATAAATGCGTGGCTGATTATACCTTTTGTGGGGGCGACGAAATAGTCGTTGAAGATATTAAGTTTAAGGTTATTTCTACCCCTGGGCATACTGACGGTAGCGTGACTTTTTTATTAGACGATATGCTTTTTACGGGTGATACGCTATTTTTAGAAAGTATTGGTAGAAGTGATTTTCCAACGGGGGATAAAGACACTTTAATTAGTTCGGTAAAAAAACTTTTTGCCCTCAACGGAGATTATAAAGTATACCCAGGTCATCAAGAGTTTACCACCCTTTCACACGAGAGAAAGTATAATTTATTCGTAGATTATGATTGATACAGAATTAAAATTTTTAGAAAACGATATTGCAGAGGTTATAAACCTTTTTGCCGATAAAGATAGCGTAAATTTAAGGCATAGATTTACTGAATCTGAAAATAAAATCGTTAACACTATTACCGTTAATGGTAGAGTTTTTGCGTACGGAAATTTAATTACGCTACCAAATGATGAAATCGTTAGAAAAAGATTAATAAAAAGGTATGCAAAACTTTCAGTGTATAAAGCGCTTTCAAAGGTGTTTGAAAAGGAAATGCCGTGGGGTGCGTTAACGGGGATTAGGCCCACTAAACTTGCCTATTTAGAGCTTGAAGAAAGGGGCAGTTTTACCGATTTTTTTACTGATACAATGAAAGTCAGTAAGGAAAAAACTGAACTTGTAGAAAAAATTATAGAAACACAAAAAGGGATATATAAAAAAGACGATAATAATACGGATTTCTTCGTTTTTATTCCCTTTTGTCCATCGAGATGCAAATATTGCTCCTTTATAACTTCCGATATAAAAAGAAACGAACAGTACGTTGACGCTTACGTTGATGCTTTGATTAGGGAAATTGAAGAAAGTAAGGATTATATAAAAAATTTAAGGAGCATATATATTGGTGGAGGCACACCAGTTGCGTTAGACGATAGAAATCTGGACAAGGTGTTAACGGCTATTGATAAGATTAATAAAGGCGTTGAATATACCGTTGAAGCAGGTAGACCTGATAGAATAACTGAAAGCAACCTTAAAATCTTAAAGGATCACGGCGTTACGAGGATATGTATTAATCCACAAACCTTTAATGATAATACGTTACAATTATTAGGGCGTAATCACAAAGCCTCTGAGATTGAGGAAAAATATGCTCTTGCAAAAGGCAGTTTTGATATTAATATGGATTTGATCGCAGGGCTTCCGGGTGAAACTCTTAATGATTTTAAGTATAGTTTAGATAAAGCAGTTTCACTTTCACCAGAAGATATAACCGTGCATACGCTTTGTATTAAAAAAAGTTCCTATTTAGCAATGGAAGAGAGTAGGCTAAACGGCGATAGCGTAAGCGAAATGGTGGATTATTCTTATAAAACGCTTGCAAAAAACGGTTATTTGCCTTATTATATGTATAGACAAAAATACATGGCTGGCAACCTTGAAAACGTTGGATACTGTAAAGAGGGTAAAGCGTGTGTATATAACGTTAACGTTATGGAGGAAATTTCTTCCACCGTTGCTTGTGGGGCAAATGCCATAAGCAAAAAAGTGTTCAATTTGGAGAATAGAATTGAAAGACTTGCTTCACCTAAAGACGTTAAAACGTATTTAGAAAAAATTGACACTATACTATCAAACAAGAAAAATTTTTTTAATTAATATAAAGGGGTGCTTATGAAACTAATAACTTTTGCCATACCATGTTATAATTCAGCAGAGTATATGGACAAGTGTATTAAATCGTTATTGTTGGCAGGTGAAGAGGCTGAAATTATTATAGTGAACGATGGGTCAACGAAGGATAACACTGCTGAAATCGCAGATGACTACGCTAAAAAGTATCCAAGTATAATAAAGGTTATACATAAAGAAAATGGTGGGCACGGTGACGCTGTAAACGACGGCATTAAAAACGCTACCGGCAAGTATTATAAGGTTGTTGATTCGGATGATTGGGTAGATGAGAAAGCTTTAAATAAGTTAATGGAGACCTTGCGTTCTTTTGATGAAAATAATTCTCCACAAGTAGTTTTATCTAACTACGTTTACGAGTACACCTATAATAACACCCAAAGAGTTGTGCACTATAAGAAAAATTTTCCAATAGAAAAAATCTTTGACTTTGAACAAATTAAAAAGTTAGAAGTAGGCAAATTTATCGCAATGCACAGCGTTACTTATAAAACGGAATTTTTGCGTGAAGTTAAATTAGAATTACCAAAACATTGCTTTTACGTGGATAACGTTTTCGTGTTCTTGCCTTTGGTTCACGCTAAAACTTTCTATTATATAGACGTTGACTTCTATAGATATTTTATCGGCAGGCCAGACCAATCGGTTGCTGAAAATATTATTATGAAAAGGATAGACCAGCATATAAGAGTTACAAAAATACTTATAGAGTCTTTCGATATAAACGTTTTAGAAAAAACTCAGCCAAAGTTGTATAATTATTCGCTATCATACTTATCTATCATGATGACAATTAATAGCATTTATTTAATAAAAATAGGGACAAAAGAGAGTTGGCAAAAAAAGAAAGAGTTATGGGATTACTTAAAGCAAAAAGACATTAAAACCTACAAGAAATGCAAGCACAGATTTACGGGGCTTGTAGCAACAGAAAATAGGTTTGTGGGCTGGATTTGTAAAAGCATATACATTATTGCTAGAAAAATATTTAAGTTTAATTAGAAAAAATAGTAAAAATACGCTTTTTTACCGTTAAAAAAGTTTACAAAATTATTTTTATTTGCTATAATAATTAGGCTTTATGCTTTGCGACAAGGTTTGGCGGTTCTCCACCCCTTGCTTTGTTCAAAGTGAATTAATCCATAAATATAGGAGGTAAAATTAAAATGGATAAGGCAAAGAAAACAGAAATTATCAGCAAATTTGGCAGACACGAAGGTGACACTGGTTCTGCAGAAGTACAGATTGCTCTTTTAACCGAGAGAATCAACCACTTAAACGAACATCTTAAAATCAATAAAAACGACAATCACTCTCGTCGTGGACTTTTAAAGATGGTTGGTGAAAGACGTGGACTTTTAAAGTACTTACAAGAAATCGATATCGAAAGATATAGAAAGATTATTGCTGAATTAGAATTAAGAAAATAATTCAAAAAAAAGGGCGGCATACTTTTGTCGCCCCATTTTTCTTTTTTTTAAGTAAGATTAGCGTTTCGTAGGAACGGAACGTTTCATATAATCAGAGTTAAGTTATAAGGAGAGTAAAAATGACAAAAACTTACAGAGAATTCAAAACTACTGTCGGTGGTAGAGAACTTATTGTTGAAACCGGCAAATATGCAGAGCAAACTAACGGTTCTTGCGTAATCAGATGTGGAGAAACGGCAGTTATGGTAAACGTTACTATGGCTGAAAAACCAAGAGACGGTATGGATTATTTCCCTTTAGGTGTAGACTTTGAGGAAAAAATGTACTCTATTGGTTCAATCCCTGGTGGATTTAAAAAGAGAGAGGGTAGAGCGTCTGATAAGGCTATTTTAACGAGCAGACTTATCGATAGACCTATTCGTCCCTTATTCCCAAAAGGACTTTTTAACGACGTTATCGTTATTGCAACGGCACTTTCGGTTGAACCTGATATTCAACCCGAACCCCTTGCAATGTTAGGAAGTTCAATTGCAATCAGTATTTCTGATATTCCCTTTGCAGGACCTACTGGTAGCGTTGTAGTTGGCATCGTTGACGGTGAATACGTTATCAACCCCGATTGCGCTCAAAGAGAAAAGAGCACCTTAACCTTAAACCTTGCAGGTACTAAAGATGCAATTATGATGGTTGAAGCTGGTGCAAAAGAAATTAGTGACGACGAAATGGTTGGCGCAATCTTATTTGGTCACGAAGAAATTAAAAAACTTTGTGCTTTCCAAGAAGAAATCATTGCAGAAATTGGCAAGCCCAAAAAAGAAATGGATTTATACCATATTCCAGAAGAAATTGATAACGCAGTTAGAGAGTTTGCAAGCGAAAAACTCGATAAGGCATTAGATACTTTTGATAGAGCAGTTCGTCAAGCAGGACAAGATGCTGTTGAAAAGGAAACTTTAGAACATTTTGCAGAAATCTTTGAAGGCAAGGAAAGAGAAATTAAAGATTCACTTTATTATCTCACCAAAGAAAAGGTTAGAGCAAAAATCACCAACACCGGTATCCGTCCTGACGGAAGAACTTTAACGGAAGTTAGACCTATTTGGTGTGAGGCTGGCGTTCTTCCCAGAGTACACGGTTCAGGCGTGTTTACGAGAGGTCAAACTCAAGTTATGTCTACTTGTACACTCGGTATGCTTTCTGAGGCTCAAAAGTTAGAAGGTCTTGATGGAGAGAGTTCTAAGAGATATATGCACCAATACAATATGCCCGGATATGCATCTGGAGAGGCTAAACCTTTAAGAAGCCCTGGTAGACGTGAAATTGGTCACGGCGCTCTTGCAGAACGTGCTTTAGAGCCTGTAATTCCTTCTGAAGCAGACTTCCCATATGCAATTAGAATCGTGTCAGAAGTATTATCTTCTAACGGTTCTACGTCACAAGGTAGCGTTTGTGGTTCTACTTTAGCGCTTATGGATGCAGGTGTTCCGATTACCGCTCCCGTTGCAGGTATCGCTATGGGACTTATTAAAGATACCGAAAGTGGAAAGGTTTCTATTCTTACCGATATTCAAGGCTTAGAAGACTTCCTTGGCGATATGGACTTTAAGGTTGCAGGTACTGAAAAGGGTATCACGGCAATTCAAATGGATATTAAGATCAAGGGTATTGACGAGGCTATTTTAAGACAAGCAATAGCACAAGCAAACGTTGGTAGAAAGCATATTTTAGGCAAAATGCTTGAAGTTATCGATGCTCCAAGATCAGAACTTTCTAAATATGCTCCCGTTATCATTTCCTTTGCTATTGACCCCGAAAAGATTGGTGACGTTGTTGGTAAACAAGGTAAAGTTATCAATAAAATTATTGAAGAAACGGGCGTTAAGATTGATATTAGTGACGACGGTATCGTTAACATTGCATCAGTTGGTAATGCTGATCAATGCGAGAGAGCAAAAGCAATTATTCTATCCATTGCAAGAGATCCCGAAGTTGGCGATATGTTTATAACGGAAGTTGCAAGAATTCTTCCTAAGACTGGTGCGTTCTGTGAATTTGCTCCCGGCAAATCTGGACTTATCTATATTAAGAAAATAGGCGACTACTTTGGAAAGAGAGTAGAAAACGTTGAAGATTTCTTAAATATCGGTGATAAAGTTAAGGTTGAAATCGTTAAGATTGGTGAAAAGGGTATTGACCTTAAACTTTTAGAAGTTATTAAAGACTAATTTTTCAAAAAATATGCGCTGTGTTAAATTAACACGGCGCTTTTTTTATTAAAAAATATAAATAAAAACAAAAACAAATAGATAAATAACGCCAAATTCGTTATTAATTTTTTTTATTCGCATATCGTTTAGAGAGGTGTTTTTATGAATAAAAAAAATAAAATTTCACTAATAACAAACTTAATTTTGGTCGTTACTTTTACACTCGTTTCGTTGGTATGTTTTTTACCGGAAAATATCGTGCCTATATATGGTGGAAAGGAAGTTGAGGCAATATATAACGGTAATAGAGATAAAAAGCAAGTTTCTTTAATGTTTAACGTTTATGAAAACACCGAGATTGTTTGCTCGATTATCGACGTGTTGAATTCATTTAACGTAAAAGCCACTTTTTTTGTTGGTGGGTGCTGGGCAGACGATAATCAAGAAACCTTAAATAAGATTATATCCTCTGGTCACGAACTTGCTAATCACGGATATTTTCATAAAGATCACGCTAAACTTTCCTTTGATAAAAATAAGGAAGAGATATATTTAACGGAAAAAATCGTTCAAGCACTATGTGGGGGGAAAACAAATCTTTTTGCACCACCGTCTGGAAGTTTTTCAACCAACACGTTAGAGGCGTGTTACGAACTTGGGTATAAGGTGATTATGTGGTCAAAAGACACTATTGATTGGAGAGATCACGATAAAAAATTAGTATATAAAAGGGCAACGAACGGCGTTACTAACGGTGATTTAATTTTAATGCATCCAAAACAACATACTTTGCTTGCACTTTCTGATATTTTAAGGTATTATATAGAAAATGGTTTTTCAGTTGTGACGGTTACGGAGAATATCGCATAGATATTTTTATAATTGTTTACTCATAATACCTTTGTGGAGGCAAAAATGAATTATTTTAAGCGTTTTTCTAACGGGCTTAGATTAATCGTTAAAAAAATGGAAGGATTATACTCCGTTTCTTGCGGTGTAATGGTTAAAACGGGAAGTGTTAATGAGGACGAGAATAATAACGGTATTTCTCATTTTATCGAACACTGTATGTTTAAGGGAACTGAAAAGCGTTCTGCGTTTGAAATTTCAGATAGTATCGATAGAATTGGCGCACAAATTAACGCTTATACTTCAAAAGAAAGCACTTGTTATTATATAAAATCAACGTCGGAGCATTTTTCAGAGGCGTTGGAAGTTTTATCCGACATATTTTTTAATTCCGTTTTTGACGAAAAGGAATTAGAAAAGGAAAAAGGCGTGGTTTTAGAAGAAATAAATATGTGTGAAGATACCCCAGAAGATTTATGTTTAGATCTTTTGGCAGAGAGTTATTTTGGTAAAAAAGGCTTAGGACAAACTATTTTAGGTACTGCAAAAAACGTTAAAGGCTTTACTCGTGGAGATATTATTAAGTATATAAGCGAAAGATACACACCGGATAACGTTATAATTTCCGTTGCCGGCAACGTTGATATTGCTAAAACTGAAGATTTAGTAAATAAACTATTCGTTCAATATTTTACTAATAATAAATTAGTGGAAACAGAAGATATTATTGATAAAGGTACTGGAAATATAAATAAATTTAAGGATATTGAACAATGCCATATAGGTATTGCTATGCCAGCTTTTTCCGTTACTGACGAAAGAAGTGATCCACTAAATCTTGCCAACGTAATTTTTGGCGGGGGGATGAGTAGTAGATTGTTCCAAAAAATACGTGAAGAGTTAGGGCTTTGCTATTCGGTATATTCTTATTTGTCGCAATACCAAAATAGAGGCGTAGTTGAAATTTATTCAGGTGTAAATAACGATTCAAGAGAAAAGTCTTTTGACTCTATAATTTCCGAAATTAAAA
>JAZSDD010000018.1:0-13510 GCA_045530945.1 Christensenellaceae bacterium | reverse complement strand
TTATTATTTTTTTTTACAAAAATTGTGTTTTGTGCTTGAAGAAAAACACAATATATGGTAATATATTAGAGTATGAAATAAATTAAGCGCTCTTGGAGGCATAATGGCAAAAACAAATTACAATGCAGAAGATATAAAAATTATCGAGGGGTTAGATGCCGTAAGACTTCGCCCTGGTATGTATATAGGAACTACCTCGTCAAAAGGTTTACACCACATTTTATGGGAGATAGTAGATAACGCTGTTGACGAGGCTGCAAACGGTTTTGCTAATCGTGTTGAGGTTAAACTTTATAAAGACGGTAGCGCCTCTGTTGAGGATAACGGTAGAGGTATTCCTACTGACGTTCACTCAAAAGCAGGTGTTTCCGGTGTTCAAGTGGTATTTACGCAACTTCACGCAGGCGGTAAGTTTGATTCAGATAACTATAATTTCTCTGGTGGTTTGCACGGTGTTGGTGCATCTGTTACCAACGCACTTTCAGAGTGGTTAAAGGTTGAAGTTTACAAAAAAACCGTGTATTCTATGGAGTTTCATAGTTATCTTGATAAAGAGAGTGGAAAGATTAAATCGGGCGTTCCCGTTGCACCCTTAAAAGACACCAAAGTTAAAACGAATAAAAAGGGTACTTTCGTTAGATTTATGCCCGATAAACGTGTGTTTGAAACGGTGGAGTTTTCCGTTGAAACAATCTTAAAAAGGTTAAAAGAGATTGCATTTTTAAATAAAGGCTTAGAGATAGATTTTTACGACGAGAAAACCGATTATCATAGAGTTTATAAGTATGACGGTGGCTTAGTTGATTTCGTTAAATATCTTAACGAGGGTAAAACTACCTTATATTCCGAGCCGTTATACGCATCATCAGAAAAAGATGGGATAGTCGTTGAATTTGCTATTCAGCATACCGACGCTTACGTTGATAGTATTTATTCTTACGTTAATAATATTCCAACGGGTGAAGGCGGTATGCACGAAACGGGATTCCGTTCAGGTGTTACGAGAGTATTAAACGACTATGCAAGAAGTAAAAATATTTTAAAAGAAAAGGACGAAAATTTACTTGGTGATGATTTTAAGGAGGGTTTAACCGCCATTTTATCAATTAAAATGAAAAACGTTCAGTTTGAGGGGCAAACCAAAACAAAACTCGGTAACCCTGAGGCAAGACCTGCCGTTGAGTACGTTACGGTGAACGAATTATCAGCATTAATGTCTAATAAAAAACTTGCCAAAGTTTTTGAGAAAATTCTTGAAAAGGCAATGGGTGCTGCAAAAGCAAGGCTTGCTGCGAGAAAGGCTAAGGAAATTGCAAGAGCATCTAAGAGTATAGAATCACAAAACTTAGTTGGAAAACTTGCTTCTTGTTCTGGTAGAAAGCCGGAATTAAACGAACTATTTATAGTTGAGGGTGACTCTGCAGGAGGTAGTGCAAAGCAAGCGAGAGTAAGACAATATCAAGCTATTTTGCCATTAAGAGGTAAGCCACTTAACGTTGAAAAAAAGAAAATCGATCAAATTTTACAAAACGAAGAAATTAGAACGATTATTTCTGCACTTGGCACGGGAATAGGTTCTGAATTTGATATTGAAAGCCTTAAATTTCATAAAGTAATAATTTTATCAGATGCCGATCAAGACGGTGCGCATATTAGAGCCATTTTATTAACTTTCTTTTTTAGATATATGAAGGAGTTAGTTACGGGAGGTCACGTTTATATCGGTATGCCACCACTATATAAAGTTCATAAAGGAAACGTAGAAGAATACGCTTACGATGATAAAGAACTTGAAGAAAAGAAAAACAAAGTGGGCAGAGGGGCGCTTATTCAACGATATAAAGGTCTTGGTGAAATGAATCCGAGCCAACTTTGGGATACTACAATGAACCCCGAAACACGTACGCTTATGCGTGTTACCATTGAAGATGCGGCAGAGGCCGATAGGCTTATAACCGTTTTAATGGGTGACGAAGTGGGTGAAAGAAAGAAATATATATTCGAGCATGCAAACTTTAATAAAGAAGATAAGTTTGCTAAAATGAAACGTTCGTAAGGGGGATTATTATGGATAACGAAAATGGAATAATTTTATCTTCACTTGACGAAGTTTTAAAAAATTCAATGATACCTTATGCGGAGAACGTTATATTAGAACGTGCTCTTCCACGTGTTGAGGACGGGCTTAAACCCGTTCAAAGGCGTATACTTTACGCAATGTACGAAATGGGCTTAACACCGGATAAACCACATAAAAAATGTGCTAAAATCGTTGGTGAAGTGTTAGGAAAATATCACCCACACGGCGATAGTTCCGTTTACGGTGCGCTCGTTCATATGGCGCAAGATTTTAATATGCGTAGTCCTCTTGTTGACGGGCAAGGTAACTTTGGTACGGTGGATGGTGACTCTGCCGCCGCATACCGTTATACTGAGGCAAGGCTTGAAGCACTCGCACTTGAATTAGTTAGAGATATTGATAAGGACACGGTAAATTTTAGCCTTAACTTTGACGATACGCAAGAAGAACCGGACACTCTCCCTGGAAGATTTCCTAACCTTTTAGTTAACGGTGGCTCTGGTATTGCAGTTGGTCTTGCAACCAATATTCCTCCACACAATTTAGCAGAGGTTATAAACGGTACGGTTGCCTATATTGATAATCCTAAAATCTCCATTAAGGAAATGATGAAATATATTCCTGGACCTGATTTTCCAACCGGTGGACACATTATTGCCGGTGAAGAACTTGAAGAGGCGTATAAAACGGGTAAGGGCAAGATAAAGATTAAAGCAAGAGTTACTATTGAAAAGGAAAACGGGGGAAAACAAAATTTAGTTATTTCAGAACTTCCTTATCAAGTAAACAAAGCCGAATTATTGATGAAAATTTCCAGTTTAAGAGAGGATAAAAAAGATCTCTTAGGTGGAATTAGCGACGTTGTTGACGAGTCTGATAGAAACGGTATGAGAGCAGTTATCAAACTCAAAAAGGACGCAGACGCAAATGCAATCTTAAAATATCTTTATAAAAGCACGGCATTAGAATCTTCGTTTGGTATAAACATGGTGGCAATAGCAAACGGAAAGCCTTGCCAACTTGGACTTTTGGATATTATTTCCTATTACGTAAACTATCAAAGGGAAGTAGTGTTGCGCCGTTGCAAGTTTGAGTTAGAACGTGCAAAAGAGAGAGCGCACATTTTAGAGGGCTTGATTATTGCTGTTAAAAATATTGACGAGGTTGTTAAGATTATCAAAAATGCAGATAACACCTCTGATGCAAGGCAAAAATTAAGGGATAGATTTAATCTTACCGAAGTTCAAGCAAACGCAATTTTAGATTTGAGGCTTGCAAGGCTTACCAAGTTAGAAGTTACCAAACTTGAAGAAGAATTAAAAGAATTAAAGCAAAAAATAGAATATTTAACCTCAATAATAGCAAGCAAAGCAAAGCAAATGGAAGTGGTTAAAAAAGAACTTCTTGAAATTAAAAAGAAATTCAAAGACCAAAGAAGAAGTACTATTATTATCGGTGGAAAGGAACTTGAAGACAAAGAAGATGTTGAATCTGAACTTAAGCCGATAGAAGATTTCGTTCTTTTATACACGCACGGCAGGGCGTTTAAGAAAGTTCCGGAGAAAAACTTTAATAATAGTGATAGAAAAGTTAAGGATAATTCTACTGAATCTGATTTTATTAAGGTTTTAACTAAGGCTAAGAGCAATCACGTGCTTTACGCATTTACCAACCTTGGAAATTGCCATAGAATTAACGTTGAAGATATGCCCGAGTGTAGACTTAGAGATAAAGGCGTTAAGTTTACCGAAGTTTCCGTTGAGGCAGCAAGAAACGAACATCCCGTTGCATTTTTCTCTTGCGAAAAGGGGCAAACCCCACAAGGTGCGTTATTGTTCTTTACTAAAGACGGCTTGATTAAAAAGACGGAGTGGACGGAATATAACTTAATTAAACCTTTCTATCAAGCAATAAAATTAAAAGAGGGTGACGAACTATTATCAGTTGAACAAGATTTGATAGATACAACCATCTCCTTTATAACGGAAAAAGGTTTAGTTCTCTCTGCTAATAAAGACGATATCCCCGTTCAAGGAAGAGTCGCAGGAGGGGTAAAGGGCATCAACTTAGGTAAAGGTGACAAGATTATATTAGTTACTCAAAACGACGGTGAGGGTGAATACGTTATCGTTTCCGAAACGGGATTTTATAAGAGGGTTATAACCTCTGAAATTGAACCACAAGGCAGAAACGGCAAAGGCGTTAAAGTGTGTGAACTTGGTAAGATCAATAAACTTGTTTATGCCGATATCGTTAAAGAACCCTTTGATATTGCAGTTATAGATAATTTTGGAGTGGCGTTTACCGTTAATACGGAAGATTTATCTATTGAAAATAGAACTACAAAAGGTAAAACGTTAAAGAACGAAAACAAAAAACGTAGCCCCGAAAAAGTGTTTAGAATTTACTAAATTAAATAAAACAAAAAAGATTGCTTGAAAATTCAAGCAATCTTTTTTTATTAATGCTATTTAAACGTTAAATCTAAATAAAACAACGTCGCTATCTTTCATAACGTATTCTTTACCCTCAGAGCGAACTTTGCCTTTTTCTTTGGCGGCGTTAAAAGAGCCAAGCTCAACTAACGTGTCGTAGTCAACGATTTCCGCTCTAATAAAGCCTTTTTCAAAGTCGGAGTGAATTTTGCCCGCCGCCTGAGGTGCTTTCGTACCGTTTTCAATAGTCCAAGCCCTAACTTCCTTTTCGCCAGCAGTTAAATAACTTATTAATCCTAATAATCTATAAGAGGTTTTAACGAGTTTATCAAGTCCACTTTCATCAACGCCAAGTTCTTCAAGGAAAATTGCTCTTTCATCTTCTTCAAGAGAGGATAATTCCTCTTCTGTTTTAGCGCATATAACCATGAACTCAGCGTTTTCCGTTTTGGCAAAATCAATAACCTTTTTTGCAAGAGGAATTTCCTCTTCCTTTTTGCCCATATCTTTTTCACTGATGTTTGCAGTGTAAATAACGGGTTTTGCTGTAATTAGAAATAATTCTTTTAAGTACTCTTTTTCCTCTTCCGAACAGGGGAGTGTTCTTGCGGGTTTTAATTCGTTTAAGTGGTTAGATAATCTTTCTAAAAACTCCGCCTCGATTTTATACTTTTTTTCGCCCGTTTTGGTCATATTAAGGGCTTTATCGTAACGCTTTTTAACTGCCTCAGTGTCGGCAAAAATGAGTTCTAAATTAATAGTTTCAATATCCCTTAAAGGGTCAACTTGATTGTCAACGTGGGTAACGTTTTCATCTTCAAAACATCTAACCACGTGAACGATAGCGTCCGTTTCTCTAATGTTAGCAAGGAATTTATTTCCTAAGCCTTCGCCTTTACTTGCACCCTTAACAAGCCCTGCAATGTCAACGAATTCAACTACTGCCGGGGTAATTTTTTTAGTGTTATACATTTTGCCAAGAACGTTTAATCTTTCGTCTGGCACGGCAACGATACCAACGTTTGGTTCAATGGTGCAGAAAGGGTAATTTGCGCATTCTGCTCCTGCTTTAGTTATTGCGTTAAATAAGGTTGATTTACCAACGTTTGGTAAGCCTACTACTCCTAATTTCATCTCAATCTCCGTGAACTTCTTTGTAATATATATAATTATAGTTTAAAAAAAATAAAATTACAAGTTTTTAGGTTGCTTTTTTTACAAAAATTGTGTTATTATAATTAAAATAAAAGGAAAAGTATATGAATTACAAAAATTACATCGCAAAAAAACTTAATTTACAATCTATTGACGCAGAACTTTTAGAAAGTTACATAGAAGTTCCACCTAATACGGACATGGGGGATTACGCGCTTCCTTGCTTTAAGCTTAGCAAGATTATGCGTTCATCTCCTATAAAAATTGCAGAGGACTTGAAAAACGCTTTCGTGTGTGATGAATACGTTTCGGAGTGTACCGCCTTAAACGGATACCTCAACTTCAAGATAAATAGAAATGCCTTTGCTAAGGACGTTTTAGCAGAAGTTTTATCAAAAGAGGATAAATATGGTTCTGCTGACGTTGGAAATGGTAAAACTATTTGTATTGACTATTCTTCCATAAACATTGCAAAGCCCTTTCATATAGGGCATTTAAGCACCACCGTTATCGGTAGTGCACTTTGCAAAATTTTTAGATTTTTAGGTTATAAAGTCGTTGGTATAAACCACCTTGGAGATTACGGCACTCAATTTGGTAAACTAATCGTTGCGTTTAAAAAATGGAGTAGCGTAGAGGCTGTTAAAGAGGGCAGATTAAAAGAACTTACCAGAATTTACGTTAAGTTTCACGACGAGGCTAAGTTAGACCCATCTCTTGACGACGAGGCAAGGCGTTATTTCAAACTTATTGAAGACGGGGACGAGGAAAGCAATAAATTATTTAAGTTGTTTAAGGATATAACGTTAGAAGAGGTAGAAAAGATTTATAAACTCTTAAACGTTACTTTCGATTCTTACGCTGGGGAAAGTTTTTATAACGATAAAATGTCTCCAATAGTTGAAGAGTTAAAGGAAAAAAATCTCTTAAAAGTTTCTGACGGTGCGTCTATTGTTGACCTTGAAGATTACGGTATGCCTCCCTGTTTGATATTAAAATCAGACGGGTCTACGTTGTATGCGACGAGAGATATTGCAGCTGCGACTTATAGAAAAAACACCTATAATTTTGATAAGTGTTTATACGTTGTTGCTTATCAACAAAATTTACACTTTAAGCAATTTTTTAAGGTTGTTGAACTAATGGGCAAAGAGTGGGCTAAAGACCTTATTCACGTTGCTTACGGTATGGTTTCACTTGAGAGCGGTTCAATGAGTACGAGATCTGGTAACGTAGTTTTATTGGAGGACGTTATTAATAAAACTATTGAGAAAGCGTACGAAGTTATTGAACAAAAAAATCCCAATATAAAAGATAAGGACCACACAGCTAAGGCTGTTGGAACGGGTGCAGTAATTTTCGGAGCGCTTTGCAATAATAAGATAAAAGATATCGTGTTTAGTTACGATAGAGTATTGAGTTTTGAGGGGGAAACTTGCCCTTACGTTCAGTATACCGTTGCACGTTGCAATAGCGTTCTAACTAAGTTTGGCGTAGATGGAGGTTATGAAATTCCTAACCTTAATTCTGAAGAATACGAGGTAATTTCAACCTTAGCGAAGTTTGGCGATATAATACTATCTGCATCGAGAAACTACGAGCCCTCTTTAATAACTAGATACGCTTTAGAATTATCGGGTGTATTTAATAAGTTCTATATGAACTGTAAAATCGCTTGTGAAGATGAAAATATTAAAAAGTTTAGGCTTGCTATCACTAAGGCCGTTAAAATTACATTAACTAATGCGCTAACGCTTCTCGGAATTGAAACTGTTGAGGAAATGTAATCGTTTTATGAAAAAACTTGCTATATTTGACCTTGACGGAACGTTAATTGATTCTCTTCCCGATATAATTGATAGTTTGAATACTACTATGAGAAAATTTTCTCATAGGGAAATTACCTATGACGATGCGCGAAAGTTCATTGGAAACGGCGCAAGAGTTTTAGTTGAAAAAAGCATAGGTGAGTCGATAGAAGAAGAGGAACTATTAAAAAGACTTAATTTTTACAATGAACTATATACCTCTTCCGGTAGCCCTAAAACGAAAGTTTATTTAGGGATGAAAGAGGTGCTTAAAACTTTAAAGGAAAGAGGTTATTATATTGCAGTAATAACCAATAAACCGCAAATGACTACCGATAACGTTATAGAAAATTATTTTAAGGATATAACGTTTGATGCAGTTATCGGTCAACAAAAAGGTATGGAAAAAAAGCCAAATCCATCCACCACTATTTCTTTAATTAATAAATTTAACGTGTTGAAGGAAAATACCGTGTTTATTGGTGACGGGGAAACGGATTATCAAACGGCGGTAAACGCAAACGTTAAATGTATAAGCGTTTTATGGGGATATAGAACGAGAGAGGAACTTATTGAGGCTGGAGCAAGTGTTTTTGTTAACGAGCCAAGTAAGCTTCTTTCAGTATTAAATTAAATTGCACTTTTTTATTTTTACTTTTAATTTTTATTTTTTTATTTATTTTTTGCAGAAATTTCTGCGTTTTTTGAGGTGAAAAATTGAATAACGCTTTTAAGGTTGCAATCGTCGGAGGAGGGGCTTCGGGACTTTTATGTGCCGTGGAACTTCTTTCGGGGGAAAATGCGCTTTCCGGTGATGAAGTAGTTGTTTTAGAGCGCAACGACAGAGTGGGAAAAAAGCTAATATCAACGGGTAACGGACAGGGCAATTTAACTAACGCTAACGTTTCTCTTGAAAAATATCATGGCGATAAAGGGTTTGTCAGGGCTTTTTTTTCCGTGTTCAAAAATGGCGATTTAGTTGAATATTTGAATAAAATAGGCATTTTTTTAAGCGAGGGAGAGGACGGGAAGATGTATCCTGCATCTTTTCAAGCAACCTCCGTTTTAGATATAATCCGTGGTTATTTAATGCATAAAAAATGCACTATTATCACCGATTTTTGCGTGACTGACGTTAAAAATATAGAACAAAAATTTATAATTTGTTCAAAAACGGATAAAATTTGTGCTAACAACGTTGTGTGCGCTTTCGGTGGCTCTGCGGGAAAGCAATACGGAACGGACGGAACGTCTTATAGTATTTTAGAAAATCTTGGACACAAAAAAACAACGCTTTATCCCTCCCTTGTGCAACTTAAAGCAAACCTAAATGAATTAAAGGGGCTAAAAGGCATTAAAGAAAAGGTGAAAATTAAAGCGCTATCAAACGGTGAGGTTTTAGCCTTTTCGGAGGGGGATTTACTTTTTACCGAGTATGGAATTTCAGGTTCTGCTGTTTTTAACGTTTCTGGGTATTTGCAAGGTGTTAAAAACCCAAGTGTAAGCATAGAATTTTTGCCAAATTTAAGCAAATGTGAACTTGTTGACATTTTAACTGAAAAGGAAAAAATGCCACACATTAATAGAGAAGATTTGCTTTTAGGATTATTAAATAAACAAATCGGTAAAATTATAACAAAGCACTACCCGTCTATCAATGAAATGGTTGATAGAATTAAAGATTATAGGATTGAAATAACGGGAAATCTTGGTTTTAATTACGCACAAGTTACAAAGGGTGGAATTGACACTAACTCCGTTAATCCATTTACAATGCAAAGTAAACTAGTTAAAAATCTATATCTTATCGGTGAACTATTAGACGTTGACGGTGATTGCGGTGGATACAATTTAACCTTTGCTTTTCTTAGCGGAATTGCAAGTGGTAAAAACATAAAAAAACTTTATTCTTCTGAGAGGTGATTTTATGGCAAAATTAATTAAACTTACAAAAGAATTGCTTGAAAAACACGCGCTTAGCACGTTAAGGGCGCTTGGTAGAGAGGTTGGGGTTAAATCTCCGGCATCAAAGAGCAAACCTTTATTGATTGAGGAAATTCTTTCCGTTCAAAATACGGGAGTAGTTTTTGCTAAGAGTAAAAAAGGCGCTCCCGTCAAGTCAAAGGTGGATCTTTCTGATTTTTACGATGTGGATGAAAGTGATAGCCTTTCTTTTGACGTTGATAGTTTTGAAGAATACCCATATTATACAAATAGAAATTCCGAGAATAGATTTTCAAGTATGGCTTGTGAAGATAACGAGCAGTTGTTTGAAACTGAGGGAAGAATAGAAATTTATCCATCTGGTTTTGGCTTTTTAAGGGTTAAGGAATACGAGTGCTACGAGGGGGATAGTTATATATCTTCTCAAATAATAGCAAAATACGATTTGCGTGCAGGGGATAAAATTTTGGCTCTTGCAAAAAAGGCAAATAATCAAAAAGCACCTTGTGTTACTGAGGTTTTGAAAATTAACGGCTTTGAGGTTGATTTTTTAGGAGAAAGACCTAATTTTGATAAACTTACTTCATGTTATCCTAATAAAAAGTTTGATTTATCATATGAAAATGACGTTGCGTTATCTTTTATTGACTTATTTGCGCCCATTGGTAAGGGTCAAAGGGCAATTATCGTTGCTCCTCCAAAGGTTGGAAAAACCACAATCATTAAAAAACTTGCAAAAGCCTTAGAAAAAAACCACAACGGTACTAAAATCTTTATTCTTCTTATTGATGAAAGGCCGGAAGAAGTTACCGATATTAAAATGAGTGTTAGAGCGGAGGTTGTTCACTCAACATTTGACGAAAGTTCCGAGCATCACGTTAGAGTTGCAGAAATGGTGCTAAATAGAGCAAAACGTATTACTGAAACGGGTAACGACGTTGTAATTTTCTTAGATTCGCTTACGAGATTAACGAGAGCGTATAACGAAAGAGTAGAGTCAACTGGTAAAACCTTGTCCGGTGGAATTGAGGCAGAGGCGCTAAAAAAGGTTAAAAAATTCTTTGGTAGTGCAAGAAATTTAGTAGAGGGTGGAAGTTTAACTATAATTGCAACGGCAATGGTTGGGCTTGGTGGCAAGTTTGAGGATTTCGTTTACGAAGAACTAAAAGGCACGGGCAATATGGAACTTCACCTAAATAGAGAGTTAAGTGATAAACGTATTTTCCCTGCGATAGACGTTAAAAGGTCTGGAACAAGACAAGAGCAGTTGCTTTTATCAGATAAAGAAATTGAATTATCTTATAAACTAAGGAGTACGCTTGGTGATAAAATGGATAATACAGCCACTTTAATTAAACTGTTTAATCAATACGATAAAAACGAATTATGTGACAAAATAGACGATATTTTGGGCTTAAAGAAAGATTAATATGAAATCTGAAAGAAATAAAACGATAGATTTTTCTATTGAACAATCTAAAAAGTATTTAGATAGGTGCATTAGTGCAGACAATCTTAAAAAGGGTCAAACGTCATTGACAATCTTAGGTGATTTTTATAAGGCTATAAGTAATATTGAAGATAATTCTATTGACCTTTTGATTGTCGATCCACCTTATAATCTTACTAAAAACTTTCACGGAGAGGTTTTTAGAGAACAAAATTATTACGAGTATGCCGAGTACACGAAAAAATGGATAGAGGCTGTAAAGCCGAAACTTAAAAAAACGGCAAGCATATACGTTTGTTCTGATTGGAAAAGTTCCGTTTCTCTTGCGCCCGTTTTAGACGAACACTTTGTTTTGCGTAACCGTATAACTTGGGAACGTGAAAAGGGCAGAGGCGCAAAAAAGAATTGGAAAAATTCTATGGAAGATATTTTCTTCTGCACGATGGGAGAAGAGTATACTTTTAATTTAGACGCCGTTAAACAACGTAAAAAAGTCATTGCTCCTTATAAAGAAAAGGGCGAGCCTAAAGATTGGCAGGAGACGGCGGAGGGTAAATTTAGAGATACTTGCCCTTCAAACTTTTGGGGTGACATTTCCGTTCCTTACTGGTCTATGGCGGAAAATACCGCACACCCCACGCAAAAACCTGAAAAACTTATTGCAAAATTAATACTTGCAAGTTCAAATGAAGATGATTTAGTTTTAGATATATTCTCTGGAAGTGGAACAACGGGGGTAGTTGCAAAAAAACTAAATAGAAGATATCTTATGATAGAGCAAAATCCACTTTATTGTGCTTGGGCGGAATATCGATTAGAGCGAGCAGAAGAAGATAAATCTATTCAAGGTTATAAAGATGGAGTTTTTTGGGAAAGAAATAGTGTTATAAAATAAAAAATAGTATAAGGGCTTTTTTTACTAAGGATTTAAATTAAATAAGTTACAACACTCGACTATTATAAGTCAAATTTTTTATCTTATCCATGTAAAATAAATTGAATTAAATTTTATTTTTAAAATAAAACAGACTCCCCGATAAATGTTCATTTGCATGAAGACATGCCGGCAAAATAATTGACAAAAACGGTATAATGTGATATAAATAAAAAACAATAATTTAAAAAGGAACCAGCTGTCTGTAGAGGATGTTGGTTCTTTATGCTTATTAGAGGACAATCTTATGGTTAGGAAAAAGAAATTCACGTTTTCAACCACGCAGATTATATTGCTCAGTTTTCTTGTGACAATTCTCATAGGAAGTGGGCTTTTAGCGTTGCCAATTAGCTCTTCAAGTGGCGAAGCCGTTTCATATCTTGATGCGCTCTTTGCGGCAACCACCTCCACTTGCGTGACAGGACTTGTTACACTCCCCACGGTGTCAACGTGGAGTGTGTTCGGGCAGGTCGTTATATTACTTTTGATACAAATCGGCGGTCTTGGTATCATCACTATTATGTCGGGATTGATGCTTCTTCTCAATAAGAAGATGGGTATAGGAGACCGTTTATTGATTCAAGATGCTTTCAATCTCAATTCTATGTCGGGACTTGCAAAATTTGTTAAAAACGTATTGTTCGGTACGCTTATTATTGAAGGAATAGGTGCTATTCTATATATGTTTGTGTTCGTTCCCGATTTTGGTGTAAGGGGGATTTGGATATCGTTATTCAATTCAGTTTCCGCCTTCTGCAACGCAGGTATTGACATTGTTGCGGAAAACAGCCTTTGTAATTACGTTACAAATCCTTTAATCAATGTCGTTACATCCACGCTCATTATTCTCGGTGGTCTTGGTTATATCGTTTGGTGGGACGTGCTTCGTGTTATTAGAGGCCGTTCTTCAAAGAATCAAAGGATATTCAGGCATCTGACATTGCATTCCAAAATTGCAATTACGGTTACTGTGGGGCTAATTTTAGTAGGTGCATTTCTCATATTTATTTTTGAATACGCAAATCCATTGACTATTGGAAAGATGTCTTTATTGGATAAAATTCAAGTATCATTTTTCCAATCCGTTACCACGAGAACTGCTGGCTTTGCTACAATTGCACAGGAGAATTTAACAAACGCCGGTGCCACTGTATCAATAATTTTGATGCTAATAGGCGGTTCACCTGTGGGAACGGCTGGCGGTATAAAAACAGTAACTATTGCCGTTCTTGTTTGCTCGTCATTTGCTACTATCCGAAATAAAAATAGTACAACTCTGTTTGGTCGTCGTATTTCTGAGAGCACGGTGAAAAAGGCGGTTGCTGTGGTGGTAACTTTTCTTGCAATTTGCACCACGTCAACCGTGCTTTTAATGGCGACTAGCAATGTGTCTGCACTCGACGCAGTATATGAAGCAGTCAGCGCAACGGCAACCGTAGGATTATCAAGAAATCTTACGGCAACGCTAAATATTTTTGGAAAGTTAATTATTATAGTGACAATGTATTTAGGTAGAGTCGGTCCTATCTCACTTGCAGTGGCTTTTGGTAGTAAAAACGAAAGTCAAAACGTCATATTAGAGCCGACAGAAGATATTAGTATAGGATAAGGAGAATAATATGAAATCAAAGAAAACATACGCAGTCTTTGGACTTGGAAGATTTGGAATAGCCGTTGCAAAAGAACTTGTAGATAATGGTATGG
>JAZSDD010000024.1:0-11427 GCA_045530945.1 Christensenellaceae bacterium | reverse complement strand
TTTTATCAAAAATTTCCTTTGCCGAGTCATCAGTTGAGGCAAGCATATACATGTTTGAGCCGTTTGTTAGTGATATTATCAAAACTGCCTTTTTCCCCTCTTCTAAAAGGGTGTTTACACAATATCTAATTTCATCAAAATCGGCATCTGATATAAAGGCAAAAATTAAACCGTTCTTTTCTTCTAAATTAAGTGAAGAATATAAAAGTTTACTCTTTAACTTTTTGCACTCCGATTTAGTTGAAATCAAATCTTCTTTTAAGATATTGATTTTTTCTAAGGCATTATCGTAGTTAGCGGAAAAACCTTTTAAGATTTTAGATAGAAGAGCATACGTTTTTTCATAATGAACCCTTGCAAATTCACCACAGTACATAGTAATTCTCGTTCCGCCTCTATGTGACGCAAAATCGGTTATTTTAATCATACCGACCTCACCCGTGCTTTTAACGTGGGGCGCACAACACGCACAAACGTCCGTTTTGCCTATAACGATAAGTCTAAGCCCCTCTCTTGGGGAAATTTTACTTCTAAAATCTATTTTTTCCTGTTCTTCTATCGTGGGATAAACAACGCAAATTTCCTCGTTTGAATAAACAACCTCGTTAGAAAGTCTTTCGATTTTATCAATATCTTCTTTTTTAAGCGTTCCATCCACGTCAAGCGTAACGGAATTTTCGCCAAGATGAAAGCCTACGTTGTTAAATCCGTATTCCCTCTTTATAATACCAGAAACTATATGCTCTCCCGTGTGATTTTGCATTTTAACGTATCTATCCTCAAAATCAATGGTGCATAAATATTCTTCACCAAGTTTAAGAGGAGCATCACAAATATGAATAATATCATCTCCACGAATTAGCGCGTTAATGACCCTAACCTCGCCGATAAACCCATTATCAGCCGATTGTCCACCCTCTTCGGGAAAGAACGCCGTTTTATCAAGTATAATTTCAAAGTTGTCCCCTGCATTATTACAAGAGACAACTTTTGCGTTAAATTCTTTTATATATGAATTGTTTTCGTAAATTTTTTCCGTCATATTACTTATTTAATAAATCCGTTAAAATTTGGTTTATGGTTGCTGGATCGCCGTTTCCTCTGAGTTCTCTCATACACATACCGAATAGGAATTGAATAACCTTGGTTTTTCCCTCTTTGTATTCCTTAACGGCATTGGGATTAGCGTCTAACACCTTTTTAACAACACCCTCAACTACTGAAGAATCACCTTGACTATCCATACCTTGTTCTTTATAGTATTTTTCAGGGTCTACGTCTTGCTCAATTACTGCAATTAAAATCTTTTTGCCAGCACCCCTATTAACCTTACCCTCTTTAACGAGGTTGATAACGGTTATAAATTTCTCGGCAGAAATATTAAGATCTGCAAGAGTTTTACTATTTCTTCTTAAAATACTCGTGCATTCGGTTAAAATCCAAGTTGCGCCCTCTTTTACTGAAATACCACTTGCAACTAATTTATCCAAAAGGTCGCATACCTTTCTTTCAGACACCAGCATTTCTGCCTCTGTCAATAACAAACCGTTATCTAAATATTCTTGTTTCTTTTCCTCTGGAGAAACGTACATAGACGCTTTAACTTCGTTAACCCACTCTTCGTCAATAATAATGGGCATAAGGTTAGGATCGGGGAAGTATCTATAATCCGCCGCCGTTTCCTTATTTCTCATGGGGAAAGTTCTTCTCTTGTCGTCATCCCAACGGCGAGTTTCTTGCTTTAACACCTCTGTTTGACGCTCTAACGCATCAATATGTCTTGCAATTTCAAACTCTATCGCCTTTTCAATGGCTGCAAAAGATGACATATTTTTTATCTCCGCCCTAACCCCAAGTTCAGTTGAACCTTGTGGACGCACGGAAATATTAACGTCACAACGCATTGCACCCTCTTCACACTCGGAAATCCCAGCAAACCTAAACTTGGCTTTTAGCGTTTCAAGATAGGCTAAAACTTCTGCAGAACTTCTAAAATCGGGTTTAGTTACAATCTCTATAAGAGGAACGCTCGTTCTATTAAAGTCGACCATAGAAGTATCCGTCCACTCGTCGTGAACTAACTTACCAGCGTCTTCTTCCATGTGAATTTGCTTAATTCCTATCTTTCTAACACCCTCTTTAGTTTCAACCTCTACCATACCCTCAACGCAAATAGGATTGAAATATTGCGTAATTTGATAAGCACAAGGAAGATCGGGATAATAATAACTCTTTTTGTCAAAAGTAACGTATTCGTTTATATGGCAATTAAGCATTAACCCTGCCGTCATAGCAAGTTCAACAGCCCTCTTGTTAGTTATGGGCAACATCCCCGGCATACCGCAACATGCAGGACAAACGCAATCGTTAGGCTCACCGTGTTCAGAATGTCCGCCACAGGAGCAGAATATTTTTGACTTTGTGTCAAGTTCTACGTGGGTTTCTAACCCTATAACTACTTCGTATTTCATATTCCCTCCTATTTTTCAAGCGTTTTAGAAAGCCCAAACAAAAGGTTTTCTTTATTATAATCAGCAATAAACTGAACACCGTCACTAACTAATGCTGGAAGCCCCGTTATACTTGCAAGACAAGAATATACGTTTTCTTTATAAACGGAAGTAAACGCATTTTCACCTTTTATTTCTTCGTTAGAACAAACGCCAAGTAAAAGCGCATCAAACTCTTTTAATAGTTCGGTGGTTTTCTCCACTGCAAGTCTTCTAATTTTAAGCGACTTATCGTAACAATCAACGTATTTATCCTTAGATAAAACTATCGAACCGTATAAAATGGTTGATTTTGCTAAAAAGCCTAAACCCTCAGTTCTCGTATTAACGTAAAGGTCGTCTATATCATTATAGTTTTCCGTACGGTATCCAAACTTCACTCCGTCGTAACGAGAAAGGTTGTTACACGTTTCTGCGCATGATAAAATTTGCCAAGCGTGTGCGATTTTTTCAATTTCTTCTATTGAAATTTCCACTACGCTAACACCCTTGTTGGTAAGTTCTTTTACTGCATTTTCAACGTCTTTGGTAATAAGTTCTTTAATTACTGCAACCTTAAATGATTTTTCCTCTGCAAAGTATGAATAACTCTCTTCTAAAAGGCTCGTTCCGTCCTTTTTATCGTGTCCTGAAATAACGGAAAGAACGGATATTAAATCTTCGGTGCTATTTGCCGTAACGCCAATTTGTTCTCCCGAACAAACGCAAGGCACAACGCCGTATCTTGATACCGTGCCGTAGGTGGGTTTAATAAACTTAACTCCCTCAGAGTAAGCGCATCTTCTTGGATAACCGTTCACGTCAACTGAAAGGCAGGCTTTAACCTTGCCATCTTTAACGAGTTTTGCACCAGAAGAAAGACAAGCATCTTGAGTTGCCGTTTCACCTAATAAGTCAAGACCAAATTCGCCAATTTTAGTTTTTCCTGAAATAACGTATCCACTTTGCTCTAATTTTTCCACTGCCGTTGCGGAAAATAAGGGGGTAAACCCTTTAAGTATTTTAGAGCCTGCTTCGGTGGGATAGCCTTTTACGAGAATATTATCGTCAACTGCGATATTTCCGTTTTCGTTTATAATTACTTTATATTCACTCATAACTATTTAACAAGTCTTGGAACTTGCCAACTATCCTCCGTACATTGTGGTGCGCCTTTTAAAAGTTCACTTCTTTCAAAAGGCTGAACTCTTTTATCTTCTCTTAAAACGTTATAGAGGGGGCGAACGTAAACCATAGGTTTAACGCTACTTGTATCAATAGATTTTAAGCCCTCTTCCCCCTTTTCCATTTGAGAAAGAGCATATAAAAAGATTTCTTCTTCACTTTCAGTAAGCCTTAATTCGTTTACCTCTTCTAAGGCTTTTAATTCTTCAATCTTCATATTTTCTCCAAATATTATTCTCTAATACTAACGTTAGCCTCTAATAATTGTTGTTCCGTTACTTCACTTGGTGCGCCAAGCATTAAATCTTGTGCGTTGCCATTAAGTGGGAATGCAATAACGTCTCTAATAGTTTCTTCACCAGCAAGGAACATAATAATTCTATCAACACCAGGAGCCATACCTGCGTGAGGTGGAGCACCGTAATGGAAAGCAGTGTACATTGCGCCGAAACGCTTTGCAAGTTCCTCTTCGGTATAACCTGCAATAGCAAAGGCTTTTTTCATAATTTCGGGGTTATGGTTTCTTACTGCGCCAGACGCTAATTCAACACCGTTTAATACTAAGTCGTATTGATATGCAAGAATTTCAGTAGGTTCTTTGGTGTTAAGCGCTTCTAAGCCACCTTGAGGCATTGAGAAGGGGTTATGCGTAAAGATGGTCTTACCCGTGCTTTCGTCAATTTCATACATTGGGAAATCAACTATAAAGCAGAACTCGAAACTATCTTTGTCGATAAGTTCTAACTTTTCGCCAAGCCACGTTCTAATTTGACCTGCAAGTTTATTTACAACGGTAAGTTTATCGCAGATAAAGAATAAGGTTTCACCCTCTTTAATGCCCGATAACGCCTTAATTTCTTCCCTTTGTTCGGGAGTTAAGAATTTATCGATAGGTCCTTTGAAAGCATCTCCGTTTAAGGTGAGATAGCCAAGACCTTTCATACCGATACTCGTTGCAAAGTTAAGTGATTCTTCAAAGAATTTTTTGGACTTACCAGCGCAGTTAGCAACTACACCTCTAACGGGCTTACCCTTAAATATTGGAAAATCAACCTTAGAGAAGAATTCCGTTAAATCAATTATTGAAAGTGGGTTACGAAGGTCAGGCTTATCAGTACCGTATTTAGTCATTGCCTCCTTAAAGGTGATTTTTCTCCAAGGAGCAGGGCTAATTTTCTTGTTAGAGAAAGTCTTAAACACGTCGTAAATAACTTCTTCACAAACGGAGGTAACCTCCTCTTGAGTAGCAAACGCCATTTCAAAGTCTAATTGATAAAATTCACCGGGCGAACGGTCTTGTCTTGCATCTTCATCTCTAAAACAAGGTGCAATTTGGAAATATTTATTAAAACCAGAAACCATTAAAAGTTGCTTAAATTGTTGTGGTGCTTGAGGAAGAGCGTAAAATTTACCTTTATGCTTTCTGCTTGGAACTAAAAAGTCTCTCGCACCCTCTGGAGATGAGGCGGTTAATATAGGAGTTTGAATATCTAAAAAGCCCCTCTCTTCCATAAGTTTTCTCATATGAGAAATAACCTTAGAACGGAGAACGATATTGTCGTGAATTGCAGGATTTCTAAGGTCAAGATATCTATATTTTAATCTTACCTCTTCCCTCGTTCCCTTAGAATCTTCAATATCAAAGGGGAGCATGTTGCGACATGGTCCTAAAATCTCAAGGCTGGATGCAACAAGTTCAATTTTTCCCGTTGCAATCTTGTCGTTAACAGTTTCTTCATCTCTTCTTTCTACCTTGCCTTTAACGGTAATAACCGTTTCACGGCATACGTTTTTCATAAGAGCCTCGTCGTGAACGACAACTTGCGTTACACCGTTTTCATCTCTTAAATGCATAAAAATAACGCCACCATGGTCTCTTATGGAATCAACCCAACCGGCAAGTTCAACAACTTCACCTATATTTTTTTCGCCAAGTTCGTTACAGTTATGAGTTCTGTACATAATGTAAATCTCCTTTTTAATGGTTTTTTATAAATTAAAACAAAAAATCCCGAGAAAGTTAAAAACCCAAAGTTGCCCGGGACGAGTTTATATTACCCGTGGTGCCACCCGAATTGACGCAATTTGCGCCCACTTTATATTAAGGTGTAAAAATACCGAAAAGCGTTCCCTCGTTTACTACTTGCCTTACCGAACTTTCAGTCCACGATTCGGTATCCCTGTAAAGCGTTCCAAAAAAACGAGAATCTAATCTAATAATATTTTAAGATTTTTACGCCCTTTTGTCAACTATTTTTTATAACTCTTTTCACATATTACTATAACAAATTATAAAGTAAGTATTATAATGGGTTGATTTTAGATATTTTTTATTTTGCGTTATATTTTTATATCTTTATTTTATAATAATTCTGCAACATCGTTAAGGCTATCTAAAACAAGCGTTGGCTCAACGCCACTTTGTTTATAAATTTCCTTTGTCGTTTCGCCAGACAGCACGAGTATAGAATTAAATCCACAGTTGATACCAAACTTTATATCGGTGTAAATTCTATCCCCAACCATAGTAATTTTATCTCTATCGATTGCAAAATTTTCTTCAAGTATTTCACCCATAAACCCGTAAGGCTTTCCAATAATTACTTCTGGAAGTCTACCCGACGAACCTTCAAACATTTTTATAAACGATCCAACGTCAGGCATAGAAATATCCTTAGATGGACAAACCATATCAGGATGAGTTGCAATATATGTTGCTCCCTTTACCAAAAACTCGTTAAACAATTTTATTTTAGAAAAATCTATCGTAGTGTCGTAAGCAAGCAAAGCAATTTCGGGATTTTTATCGTCAATTATTACTCCACTATCTTTAAAGCTTTTAATTAATTCATCTGTTCCTAAGAGATAAACTCGTTTATTTTTATGATGTTTTCTTAAATACCAAATAGCAGAAGTGCCAGAAGAATAAACCTCGTCACCCTCTCTCCAAAATCCGATATTATTTAGTTTGTTTTGATATTCGCTAACGGTTTTAGAAGAATTATTAGTAAAGTAAACGATTTTCTTGCCCGCCTTTCTAAGTTTATCTAAGGTGTTAATCATATCCCCGATAGGAGTGGAATCTAAATAAATCGTTCCGTCCATATCAAGAAGAAAAACTTTAGTTTTATTAATTATTTCTTTTATAAAATTTTTATCCATAATATTATTTTATCACTTTTTTTACTAAATGTCTATTTCCTGTGCAGAAAGTAAATTTATATTAAGAATTGCTCGCTCCTTACGACAAGTATTCTTTCGCCCTACGTGACAGAGATTAAATTAATAAAACTCCTTCTTATTATCATTACCTTGCCTAAAATTTATTTTTTACGCAAAAAAACTTCTCCTAATTTAGGAGAAGTTTTTATTTTTTACGCATTTGAAACTACTACCGTACTTAAAGTATCCCCAGTAACTTCGATATAATATTTAGTGTTTTTCGATGCTCTAAACGTAAGTGTTTTGCCACCCTGTTCTCCAGCCCTCACGTTTACCAAATTCATTGAGGAATTGTAAACCTTAACTGTTGCCGTATCTTCATCGGAAACGGTAATTTTAACGTCTGTCTGTGCAGTCTTAGTTATCGTATAATAAACAGGTGTTTGTTCGTCTTTTGCAACAACTTGTAAAGTGTGTCCCGTATCGGCGTATATTGCATTACTTGTTGAAGTTCCAAGCGAACCCGCTATCCACTTATCCGTATCAAAGGCAGGGTCAACTGCTAAGCCGAGAATTGGATTGCTATAGTACTTAGAGGGGGCATACCCTTCCTCCGTTATAGAGGCTTCCCACTTTCCCGTTTCGGTATTTTTCTTCAAAATGGTTCTATAAACGGGATAAACGTAAGTACCAATAGGAATCTTTGGTGAACGTCTTGCCCCTAATTCAACACTGGTAGTATATAAATAATAAGTATCATCAGAACCATCCGGAAATTCAAGTATAAACTCAAGATTGTTAGTTGCTTCGTTTAATGAGAAATAGTCGGATATATTATCGTCTTGCCATAAGTCCATACTACCAATTTGGTCAGCATCACGCCAGAAGATGCCTTGCCTATCTTCAATTCTTTGATTTAGGTAAGAATTGTTGCCACCGTTTAATCCAAGTTGAACAACTTGTCCGTTCGACAAATACGTACCGTTTAAGATAGCCTCAACAAGTGCAATATGGTCCTTACCTTTTTCCGTTTCGTTTGGTAGAACTTCAGAGCCTTTCCACGGAACAACGGCAGTCAAAATACTCAACTTAACCGACTGCGAGGAAGAACCATAATATTGCCAATACGCATACACGCCAGAACTACCAAAAGCAAAAGAAATCAACATTACTAATAGTAGAATTATGGATACATAACCTATCTTTTTCATTACGTATCCCCTTTTCTCTTAGGTGATTTTTTCTTTGTTTTTGAGTAAATTTCAAGTGCGCTTGCATTAAGAACTTTCATGTCAACCATATGTCTAACACGTTCAAGTTCAAGTTTAACAAACATGTTATCTATTATCGGCATGATAATTAAAACGGCAACTATTAATAGCACACATAATATACCCGCAGGTGATTGCATAAAGAACACAAAACTTCCAACGTTTGCCATTCTCTCGTTACGATAAATACTTTTCATTTGACTGTATCTTACGGGATAAACGTCCGCATAGGAATTAGCATCACCTTGAAAAAGAAAATATCTTTCGTTAGGGTGCTCGTCATTTGGTTCTTCTATACGCACTACCCTATGTATATATAAAGAGCCGTTAATATGTTCGTAAACGATAATATCGTAAAGTTGGATTTCATCCTCTGGGGGAAGTTCATGTAGAACAATTAAATCAAACATTTGAAGTTGATTATCTAAACCGTGATTGAATAAGTAAAGGTTTCTTTCATACTTTACGCTCATTGAAGTACTCGCAACAACTTTTAATGCTGGCGAGCCTTTAATAACGTTATTGCCACGTGTTCCGGTAAACACGGTAACGGCGCAAATAACAGTTAAAAGAATACAAATTACACTTGATACTATTACGTCAAACACTCCATAAGTGCATCTTTTTTTGTTTTTATTAAGTTTTTTTAGCACGCTTGTTTTTATGTTCTCATCTTCAATTCCCGACCTAACAAGTTTAATTTGCTGTTTTCCTATCAACGTAATTAGTAAAGCAAAAGTAACCGTTAAGAGAATAAAAATGAAAGCACAAACAATAGTCACGTATAAATCGTAACCTTTCATAAAAAACCTCTAAATGCACACTAACGGAACGCAAACACGTTCCGTTAGCAGTTAAAAAACAAACATTTTTCTTAAATTAAGCAATTTCAACGATATTAACGTGAATTTGATAATCTGATAAAGCAGCGGCGAAGGCATCGTTTTCTTCCTTAGTATCTAAAATAACTTCAGCACCTTCACAGAAAACAAGTGCATCAATAATTCGCTGTACCTCAATAGTAGCAGATTTTGATGGTGTATTGAAGGTGATTACGTTCTTAGTAGTGTCAACTTTAAGAATATCCTTTTTCACGCCGCCTTCAACCTCCCATTGTCTATCACCAACTTTATTAACTGAAATAGTTGCTTGCATTTTAATACCATTAGCAACAACGTCTGCATCAGCGCCTTCTTTAGCGGTAAATTTAATTGTAATTGCACCAACACCGTGTAAGCCTGCTTTATACTTGGTTGTAACTGGACTGCCAGCAACAGTTGACATATCGTCAACTAAAATTGTCATAGACGTAGTGTCTGCAGTAATAGCACCCTTTTCACCGTTATATGATACAGTTGCCATACCAACTCTTGGGGTTGCGTTAGCACCAGTTGCGCCACCTTGGAAATACGTCCAACCTGCGTAAACGCCACCGATAGTTACTATTAACGCTAGAACGATAAGAGTAGTTAGTTTTTTCATAAAAAAATCCTCCATATAATAACTTAATTAAAAGTTAATTTTATAATAGCACAACTTATTTCTCTTGTCAATAAATGTATAAACAATTTATTACTTATTTTTTAATAAAACAAAAACTCCCCAACCTTTGAGGAGTTTTAATATTATTTACTAACTATTTCTTAAAGCATTCTTCTACTGCAACTGCGCAAGCAACGGTAGCGCCAACCATTGGGTTGTTACCCATACCGATTAAGCCCATCATCTCAACGTGTGCGGGAACTGAAGAAGAACCTGCAAACTGAGCGTCACTATGCATTCTGCCCATAGTATCCGTCATACCGTAAGAAGAAGGACCAGCAGCCATGTTGTCTGGGTGCAAGGTTCTACCCGTGCCACCACCAGATGCAACTGAGAAGTAGCTTACGCCGTTTTCAACGCACCATTTTTTGTAAGTACCTGCAACGGGGTGTTGGAAACGAGTGGGGTTAGTTGAGTTACCGGTGATAGAAACGCCAACGTTTTCAAGTTTCATAATTGCAACGCCTTCTGGAACGTTGTCTGCACCGTAACATTTAACCTTTGCTCTTGCTCCATTAGAGAAGGGTTTTTCAAGGATAACCTTAACTTCTTCTGCATAAGGATCAAATTCCGTTTCAACGTAAGTAAAGCCGTTGATTCTGGAAATGATATATGCAGCGTCTTTACCTAAACCGTTAAGAATAACTCTTAAAGGTTGAACTCTAACTTTGTTTGCGTTGAGAGCAATTTTGATTGCGCCCTCCGCAGCAGCAAATGATTCGTGACCTGCTAAGAAACAGAAACATTCCGTTTCTTCAGATAAAAGCATTTTGCCGAGGTTTCCGTGTCCTAAACCAACCTTTCTATTCTCTGCAACTGAACCGGGAATACAAAATGCTTGTAAACCAACGCCGATATTTGCAGCAGCGGTAGCAGCGCTCTTATCCCCCGTTCTTTCTGCCTCTTTGATAGCGATTGCAGAACCTACGGTGTATGCCCACTTAGCGTTTTCAAAACAAATGGGTTGAGTTTCTGCCGTGATGGTGTATGGATCAATACCCTTTGCATCACAAATTTCTTTACATTCGTCAACAGAGGAAATGCCGTATTCTTTTAACACTGCGAGAATTTTCGCTTCACGTCTTTCATAACCTTCAAACTGTGCCATACTCTTTTTCCTCCTTACTCTTTACGTGGGTCAATATACTTAACCGCACCGTCCTCTTTTTTAAATCTTCCGTAAGTGCCTTTAGCCTTTTCGTAAGCTTCATTAGGTTCGATACCTTTCTTAATCATATCAGTCATTTTTCCGAGTGATACGAATTCGTAACCAATAACTTCGTCGTTTTCGTCGAGAGCCATTCTCGTGCAGTAACCTTCGGTCATTTCAAGATATCTAACGCCCTTAGCTTTAGTACCGTACATAGTACCTACCATTGAACGTTCACCTTTACCAAGGTCTTCCATACCTGCGCCGATAACCAAACCGTCGTCAGAGAAAGCAGATTGCGATCTTCCGTATACGATTTGTAAGAAAAGTTCTCTCATTGCAGTGTTAATAGCATCACAAACAAGGTCAGTATTAAGTGCTTCTAAAAGGGTTTTCCCAGGAAGAATTTCCGCTGCCATTGCCGCAGAGTGAGTCATACCTGAACAACCGATAGTTTCAACGAGTGCTTCTTCAATAATTCCGTTTTTAACGTTTAACGAAAGTTTGCAAGCGCCTTGTTGAGGTGCGCACCAGCCTACGCCGTGAGTGTACGCTGAAATGTCTTTAATTTCCTTTGCTTGTACCCATTTTCCTTCTTCAGGAATAGGCGCAGGACCGTGATGTGGTC
>JAZSDD010000023.1:0-7557 GCA_045530945.1 Christensenellaceae bacterium | reverse complement strand
TTTTGAGAAACGTAACTCTCCGTCCCTCTTGTTACAGCTGCAGCTGGAAGGCAGATGGCTTTGCTTCAGATATAACTCTTGCAGATTTTTGGGGAATTGAAAAAGTGGATACAAAAATGAGCGACGTTGATGGAACCTCGTTAGTAATTGTTAACACAAATAAAGGTGAAAAGTTATTAAATGAAATTCAAAAAGAGTTGATATTAAGTGAAGTAAGTTTAAATGATGCTGTTGAATTTAATCCTTGTTATTCACAGTCCGTTGTGATGCCTAAAAAGAGAGAGGGATTCATGAAGACGATTGTTAACGGTGGGTTTGAAAGTGCATATAATAAATATGCAAGGGAAACGCCATTTACTAAAATCAAAAATAGATTAAAAGGAATAAAGAACAAATTTACTAGGAGAAAATAAAATGAGTTTATTTAAGGGAAAAACGCTTTTAATTACTGGTGGGACGGGGAGTTTTGGTAATGCCGTTCTTAATAGGTTTTTAAAAACCGATATTGGGGAAATTCGAATCTTTTCTCGTGATGAGAAAAAACAGGACGATATGCGCCACGAATTTCAATCGAGGATGCCCGAAGTTGCTGATAAAATTAAATTTTATATTGGTGACGTTAGAGATATTCAATCAGTAAAAAACGCAATGCACGGTGTGGATTTTATTTTTCATGCAGCAGCATTAAAACAAGTTCCATCTTGCGAGTTTTTTCCAATAGAGGCAGTTAAAACAAACGTTTTAGGAACGGAAAACGTTTTAACTGCGGCAATAGAAGCGGGCGTTAAAAACGTTGTATGTTTATCAACCGACAAGGCGGCATATCCCGTAAACGCTATGGGAACAAGCAAGGCAATGATGGAAAAAGTTATCGTGGCAAAATCTCGTACCGTTAGTCCAGATAAAACTAAAATTTGTTGCACGAGGTACGGCAACGTTATGTGCAGTAGGGGTAGTGTTATCCCACTTTGGATAGAACAGATTCGCGCAGGTAAGCCAATCACCATAACAGACGGCAAGATGACGAGATTTATTATGTCTTTGGAAGAAGCAGTAGACCTTGTTCTTTTTGCTTTTGAACATGGCGAAAGCGGAGATATACTCGTTCAAAAAGCCCCTGCTTGTACTATTCAAACACAAGCGGAAGCAGTTTGTGAACTTTTTGGTGGGGACAAACACAATATTAAAGTTATCGGTATTCGTCACGGTGAAAAAATGTACGAAACTCTTCTCACCAACGAAGAGTGTGCTAACGCTATTGACCTTGGCAATTTCTATCGTGTTCCTTGTGATAAGCGTGGGCTTAACTACGATAAATATTTTAAAGATGGCGACCTAGAGAGGAACACCCTAACGGAATTTAACTCTTCTAACACCAAACTTTTAACGATAGAAGAAACCAAGGAAAAAATCTTATCGCTTCAATATATTAAAGACGAATTAGCTAAATAGGAATAAAAATGAAAATACTTGTAACTGGTGCAAATGGATTTGTTGGGAAAAATCTTTGCGCCAACTTAAAGAACATAAAAGACGGCAGGGATAAAACTCGCCCAAACCTTTTGATAGAAGAAATCTTCGAATACGATATTGACGGAACGGAAGAGTTTTTAGATAACGCTTGCCAGAGGGCAGATTTCGTTTTCAATTTAGCGGGCGTGAACCGCCCACAAACCCCTGAAGAGTTTATGCAAGGCAATTTCGGTTTTGCATCTACTCTCTTAAATACGTTAAAGAAGCATAAGAATAATTGTCCGGTTATGCTATCATCTTCCGTGCAAGCAACGCTTATCGGCAGATATGACGGTGAGTATGGAAGGAGCAAAAAAGCAGGGGAGGACTTGTTTTTTGACTATGGAAAGGAAACGGGGGCAAAAATTTGCGTTTATCGTTTTCCAAACCTATTTGGTAAATGGTGTCGCCCCAATTATAACTCTGCCGTTGCAACCTTTTGCAATAATATTGCAAACGACCTTCCTATCGTCGTTAACGACGAGAAAATTGAGTTAGAATTATTATATATTGATGATTTAGTTTCTTCTATGTTGGACCTTTTGGAAGGCAAGGAAGAGCATTGCGAATATGATGGATTAACTCCTATAAAGCAAAAAAACGGCAAGTTTTGTTTTGTTCCAACCACTCACAAGGTAACGCTTGGAGAAATAGTTGGGTTACTCAACAAATTTAAGGCACAAACTTCAACGTTGATTATTCCAGAAATAGAGGAGGGAAGTTTTGCAAAAAAACTCTACTCTACATACCTATCTTATCTTCCAAAAGAAAAAATCGCTTTCGACTTAAAAATGAACGTTGACGATAGGGGCAGTTTTACAGAACTATTAAAAACGGAAAAGTGTGGGCAAGTTTCTATAAACATATCAAAACCCGGCATTACTAAAGGTCAACATTGGCACAACAGTAAATGGGAATTTTTTATTGTCGTGTCGGGGCATGGGCTTATTAGACAGAGGAAAATCGGCACGGATGAGGTGCTAAATTTTGAGGTTAGTGGTGAAAAAATTCAGGCAGTACATATGCTCCCTGGATACACGCACAACATTATAAACTTATCGGACAAAGAAAATTTGGTTACGGTTATGTGGGCGAACGAACAATTTAACCCAAACAAACCGGATACTTTTTTTGAGATCGTGGAGAAATAATTATGGAAACAAAAATAAAATTAGATTATTCTGATGTTAAATTTAAGGATAACGGTAAACTAAAACTTTTGATTATCGTTGGTACTCGCCCCGAAATTATTAGGCTTTCTGCAGTTATAAATAAATGTAGAAAATATTTTGATTGCATTTTAGCTCATACTGGTCAAAACTATGATTACAACTTAAACGGTGTTTTCTTTAAGGACTTAAAACTTGCCGACCCTGAGGTTTATATGGACGCAGTGGGTGATGACCTTGGTGCAACCGTTGGCAATATAATTAACTGCTCTTATAAACTAATGTCATCTTGCAAACCAGACGCATTATTGATTTTGGGGGACACTAATAGTTGTTTATCAGCAATTTCTGCTAAAAGGCTACATATCCCAATTTTTCATATGGAGGCGGGTAACCGTTGCAAGGACGAGTGTTTGCCAGAAGAAACTAATCGTCGCATAGTTGACATTATTTCCGACGTAAATTTAGCATATTCTGAACACGCACGCCGTTATTTAGCAGAGTGTGGATTGCCAAAGGAAAGAACTTACGTTACAGGTTCTCCTATGGCGGAAGTTTTGCACGAGAATTTAGATGCTATTGAAAAAAGCGACGTTTTAAGTCGCCTCGGTTTACAAAAGAAAAAATATATTTTACTTTCTGCACATAGAGAAGAAAATATTGACACGGAAAAAAACTTTACTTCTTTATTTACTGCAATCAATAAACTTGCCGAAAAGTACGATATGCCTATTTTATATAGTTGTCATCCAAGAAGCAAAAAACGTTTAGAGGCAAGTGGATTTAAGCTGGATAAGAGAGTTATTCAAAATCAACCATTAGGTTTCCACGATTATAACAATCTTCAAATGAATGCCTATGCAGTTGTTTCCGATAGTGGCACTCTTCCTGAAGAAAGTAGTTTCTTTACTAGTGTTGGTCATCCGTTCCCAGCAATTTGTATTAGGACTTCAACAGAACGCCCAGAAGCACTCGATAAGGCATGTTTTATCTTGGCGGGAATTGATGAAAAGCATTTATTGCAAGCAGTTGAAACTGCCGTTGATTTAACAAAGGAAGGGTTTGACGGAATTCCCGTACCCGATTACGTTGAAGAAAACGTTTCCACAAAAGTTGTTAAAATTATTCAAAGCTATACTGGTGTAGTTGACAAAATGGTTTGGAGAAAGTCTTAAAAAACGTTTAGAGGATATTATAGTGACGATAACAGAGGAATTTTTTGTAGAGTGCGTTAAATGTGGAATTAAAAGTGAAAAAATTAAAACAATTCCAAACGATCTCGATTATAATCAACTTTATAAATTGTGTGTTGCTCACTCAATGAGTGTTATCGTTTTAACTGCACTAAGTGAAGTTTTGGATAAAATTTACGGCAAGTTTGTAGACGTGCTAAAAAAACTTGCCGAACAGCAAGTAAAAAAAGACGTTCAAAGCGAATACGACCTTAATTTAGTGCTAAAAGCTTTTGAAGAAAACGGTATAAAGTATATGCCACTCAAAGGCTATTATTTAAAAAAACTTTACCCAAATACTGCAATGAGATATGCTTCTGATTGGGATTTGCTAATTGACGTTAAACATATTAAAAAGATTCGAAAACTTATGCAAAACTTATGTCTAAAAGTTAAAAGGTTTGACGAACATCACGATATTTTCTATAATCCAGACACGAGAACTGTTTTTGAACTTCATAAAACGCTATTTGTAGGAAAACTTGAAAAGTATTTTAAGATTGGTTTTGAAAGAGCAAAAAAGAAGGAGGGGTATAATAGTTTTTATGAACTTGATAAGGAGGATTTTTATATTTCCTTATTAGGACATTCGGCATATCATTTTGCAGAAAGCGCAGGTGTTGGAATTAGATATTTAGCTGACATTTATTTATATAGAAAGGCTTACAACTTAAACGAAAACTATTTAGATGAAGAATTAGAAAAATGCAACCTAAAAAAATTTAAGGAGGAGTTTGAAAAAGCTTCATCCTATTTATTTGACGGAGCAGATGCAAATGAATTTACAAAAAATCTTGCAAAGCACATTCTGCAATCGTCAATTCTCGAAAATTCGGAAATGCAATTAGCGTCTGACGTTGCGTCAAACAAAGAAAATAATGGCGAAAAAACTGCAATAAGAAAAACTTTTTGGAGAAAGATTTTTTTAACTAAAGAGCAAATGCAATTTCTTTTTCCCGTGTTAAAAAAGAACGTGTGGTTACTACCGTTTTTTCACTTTGTAAGATGGTTTAGAGTGCTATTTACTCGCCCAAAAGCGATTGGGCAATTAAAGGGATATAAACAAGTTGAACTTGAAAAAGTAAATCATATGGATGAAATACGAAAAGGACTTGGAATAGAAAATTTTTAATAAAATTAGGACGTATAATGGAAAATATAAGCGAACAAAAAAGAACTAAATACGGAAGTATTGCAAGCATAATAGGAATTGCGGTTAACGTTTTACTTGCCACCGGGAAAATGGCAATAGGCGCAATTTTTGGTGTAATTTCTGTTTTGGCAGACGGGTTAAATAATCTAACCGATTGTGGAAGTAGCGTTATTTCCACAATTTCTTTTAAACTTTCTTCAAAACCTGCCGATAAAGAACACCCTTTTGGGCATCAAAGAATTGAATATATATGTTCACTTGCCGTTGCTTTTATCGTGCTACTCGTTGCCTTTGAAACGGCAAAAGAGTCGATTGCTAAGATAATTTCGCCAAGTGAAGTTGCTTTTTCTTATTGGATAATAGGCGTGTTAATTGGCTCTGTAATATTAAAGTTTTTACTTTTTATTTTTTATAGAACGGTTGCAAAAAAGATAAACTCATCAATACTCAAAGCCTCCTCAGTGGATAGTTTGAACGACTGCATTTCCACCTTTGTAGTAATAATTTCCTTTTTGATTAGCAAATTTACGGGATTTAACGTAGACGGGATTGCAGGTGCTTTAGTTTCTTTATTTATCGCTTATTCCGGAATAGTTATATTAAAAGAAGTTTTTTCTAACCTTATCGGCAAAGCGCCAGATGAAGAAATGTTAAAAAAGATAAAGGAAAAAATTCTCTCATACGAAAACGTTTTAGGCGTTCACGACCTATCCGTTTATAGTTACGGGCCAAACAAATATTTTGCAAGCGCACACGTAGAGGTAGATGCTAAAATTGACGTTTTGATTTCCCACGAACTCGTAGATAAAATTGAAAAAGACTTTATTGAAAGCATGGGAATAGTTTTAACGGGGCATTTAGACCCAATTGTGACGGATGATGAAAGGGTTAACCAACTTAAAGCAAAAATAGAGAAAATAGTAACTAAAATGGACGAAAGGTTTTCTATTCACGATTTTAGGATAGTTTTTGGGGAAAAGAGAACCAACGTTTTATTTGACGTTGCCGTGCCTTATGAATGTTGTTTAACTAAGGCGGAAATAAAGAGCAATTTAGAAAATGAAGTTGCTAAAATAGACGAAAAATATTGCCTTGTTGTAACTATTGAACAATGTATATAAAATAGATGAAATAGGAAAAAATTATGAAAGATTTTATTTTTTACGCCCCAACTAAGGTGTATTTTGGAAAGAATAAAGAAAAAGAAGTAGGTAAAATAATATCTTCCTACGGCTATAAAAAAATTATGATGCAGTACGGAAAGGAAAGCATCAAAAAAAGTGGATTATATAACGTTGTAGTATCTTCTCTTAAAGAAAACGGAATAGAGATTATTGAAATGGGTGGGGTAGAGCCTAACCCAAAACTTTCCTTTGTTAGAAAGGCAGGTAAAATTGCAAGAGAAGAGGGAGTAGAATTAATCCTTGCCGTTGGCGGTGGTAGCGTTATCGATTCGAGTAAAATGACGGCTATGGCGGCAGTTAACGACGAGGACGTTTGGGAGTTCTCTATGGGAAGAAGCACGCCTAAGGGTGCATTGCCCGTTGGGTGTATATTAACCATTGCGGCGGCAGGGAGTGAAATGAGTTCTTCTGCAGTGCTAACCAATGAAGAACTTAACACTAAAAAGGGTTGCAATAGCGACTTTAATAGATGTAAATTTGCAATAATTAATCCAGAGCTGATGTACACCGTTAGTAAATATCAAACGGCGTGTGGGATAGTTGATATTATGTCGCACACGTTAGAAAGATATTTTACCGTGGCAGAACCTACCGATTTAACGGATATGATTGCAGAAAGCGTTCTGCGCGCAACCATAAATGCGGGTAGAATTTTGATGGATAACCCAAAAGATTATGATGCAAGAGCAAATATGGTGTGGGCTTCAAGCCTTTCTCATAATGATTTAACAGGGTGTGGAAGAGAAAATTACTTGTGCGTACATCAACTCGAACACGCCGTAAGCGGTGAGTTTGACCACGTTGCTCACGGCGCAGGACTTGCCGTATTATATCCTGCTTGGGCAAAGTGGATATATAAGCATAACGCAAAAAGGTTTGCTCGCCTTGCAAGAAAGGTTTGGGACGTTAAAGAAGTTGACGATGAAAAGGCGGCACTTCTTGGTATAGAAAAAATGAGCGAGTTTTTTGCCTTTATAGGTATGCCGTCAAAGTTGAGAGAGTTTAATATCCCAAAAGAAAGTCTTAGCCGTTTAACCAAGCTTTGCACTTTTAATTACACGAGAACTATTAAAAGCTACGTTGACTTAGGCGCAAAGGAGATAATGGAAATATTTGAAGCGTGTTATTAAGGATTTTTATGGATAATTTTGGTAAAGCGATAGACGTTTCTGTGGATATTTTATCTGAAAAAGTTTGGTATTTTTACGTGTTTCCTTTCTTCTTTTTAAAGGTGGCAAAGGAAAATGATTTTGAAATTTATTTAGATTTAATATACGATAGAGCGTGGGCAAAAAGAGATGATAGAG
>JAZSDD010000033.1:0-20908 GCA_045530945.1 Christensenellaceae bacterium | reverse complement strand
GATTTTAAATATAAATTTTTCAAAATTATTCTAACATTTTGGCACGTGATTGTCAATAAATATCGTAATAGAAAAACCTCTCGAAACTAAACTGTTTCGAGAGGTTTTGTTTTACAAAACACTGAATTATTGCTTATCTTTAACCATAACGTCGTGAGCGCCACCTTCAACGATTGAAACGGAACTAACTAACGTTAATTTTGCATCTCTTTGTAAATCGGGAATAGTGATTACGCCACAGTTGCACATTGTGGATTTAACTTTTGATAGGGTAGTTTCAAGGTTATCGTGTAAACTACCAGCGTAGGGTACGTAACTATCAACGCCCTCAACGAAAGTAAGTTTTGTTTTTGAACCACCAAGGTCGTATCTTTGCCAGTTTCTTGCTCTTGCGCTACCTTCACCCCAGTATTCTTTCATATAAACGCCGTTAATTAATACTTTGTTGGTGGGGCTTTCGTCAAAACGAGAGAAGTATCTTCCGAGCATACAGAAATCACAACCCATAGCAAGCGCTAAGGTGATGTGATAATCGTGCACGATACCACCGTCTGAACAAATGGGAATATATACACCCGTCTTTTTGAAATATTCGTCTCTTGCAGCAGCAACTTCTATAACTGCCGTTGCTTGTCCTTTACCGATACCCTTGGTTTCTCTCGTGATGCAAATAGAACCACCACCGATACCAACCTTAATAAAGTCTGCGCCAGCGTCTGCAAGGAAGTTAAAACCTTCTTTATCTACAACGTTACCTGCACCAACTTTAACTTTATCGCCATAAGTTTCTCTAATCCACTCAATGGTCTTTTTTTGCCATACGGTAAAGCCCTCTGAAGAGTCGATACATAAAACGTCTGCTCCTGCTTCAATAAGCGCGGGAACACGTTCTTTATAATCCCTTGAATTGATACCTGCGCCAACTACGTAACGCTTGTTAGAATCTAACAATTCGTTAACGTTCTTTTTATGAGCGTCGTAGTCTTTTCTAAATACGAAAGAAACTAATCTGCCCTCTTTATCAACGATAGGGAGTGAGTTTAATTTATGATCCCAAATTATGTCGTTAGCCTCGGAAAGGGTAGTGCCTTCTTTTGCCGTTACGAGCTTATCAAGAGGGGTCATAAAGGATGAAACTAACTCGTCCCCAGTCATTCTGGAAACTCTATAATCTCTTCCGGTAACTATACCAACGAGTTTGCCGTTTGCACTTCCATCGTCAGTAACGGCAAAGGTTGAGTGACCGTTAATTTCCTTTAACTGTAAAACGTCATTTAAGGTATCGTCGGGTTTTAAGTTAGAATCGGAAATTACAAAACCTGATTTATATTTTTTAACTTTTCTTATCATTTCGGCTTGTTGTTCAATAGTTTGAGAACCGTAAATAAAAGAAATTCCGCCTTCTTTTGCAAGAGCAATAGCCATAGTATCGTTAGAAACTGCTTGCATAATTGCAGATACCATGGGGATATTTAAGGTAATAGCACTCTTTTCGCCTTTTTTGAATTTAACGAGCGGAGTTCTAAGCGAAACGTTATCTGGAATACAATTTTCGTCAGTGTATCCTGGAACTAATAAATATTCGCTAAAAGTTCTTGAAGGGGTATTTTCGTAATGCGCCATATCACACCTCAAAAAAATATTTTTACTATTATACCATACTAAACGAAAAAAGCAAATAAAAAACGACAAAATTTTGTTTAAAAAAAGTATTTTATTTTATGAAAATATATTAGCATGTAAAGTAAATAAATACATTGACAAATCGCTACGTTTAGTGTTATACTTTTTAAGTTAAAAAATATATTGCCATATTTTGGCTATTCGAGAGGAGTAAGATGAAAAAAGAAACCTTAGTTGCCGTAAAAGAGGCTTATAAAATAGAGGCAGAATGCATTGAAAAGATGCTTGATTATTTTAATGAAGAGGATTTTTCAAAGGCAGTTGAGCTATTGAAAAACGCCACTCGTATAGGTACTTGTGGTTGTGGGCATTCTGGAATAATTTGTCAGCATATGGCACACCTTTTGTGTTGCATAGAACGTCCTGCAAGATTTATATCACCAGCAGAGGCGGTTCACGGCGCAACGGGCTTTTTGCAAGAGGGTGACGTTATGATTTTTGCTTCACGTGGTGGTAAAACTAAGGAACTTTTACCTATTATCGACATTTGTAAAGCAAAAAAAGTTAAAATTATCTCCGTTACGGAGAATATGCAATCTCCCTTGGCGGAAAATGCAGACGTAACATTAAAGCAATTCGTTAATAGGGAAACTGATAAATACAATTCTCAAGGTACTACTTCTACTACTGCGCTTTGTATGATTTTCCACGCACTTCAAACGGCTTTAATAGAGGAAACTGGCTTTAAGAACGAACAGTTTGCTCTTATTCACCCAGGTGGAGCAGTGGGCGAAAGACTTAACAAGAAATAATTTGTATTAATAGGTGTAAATCATGAATTTTAGCGAAAGTTTGGCTTGCTACAAGGAGTTAATGAGCAAGGCAGAGCGTTATATATGGAATAACGCAGAGGTTGGATATAAAGAATATAAAACTGATGCGTACATGAAAAAGGCTTTCAAAGATTTAGGCTACGAGATAAAAGAGGCTGGGGATATAACAGGTTTTTCAGCGGAAATTGACACGGGAAAAGAGGGCCCAACTCTTGCACTTCTTGCAGAACTTGATGCGTTATATTGTTCGTCACACCCCGAAACTAATAAGGAAACGGGTGCAGTTCACGCTTGCGGACATAATATTCAATGTGCGTCACTTTTAGGCGTGGCGGCAGTTTTAAGAGAAAAAAACGCCTTGGATAATTTATGTGGTAAAATACGTTTAATCGTTGTTCCCGCAGAAGAGGGCGTTGAAATTGCTTATAGAAATCAACTTATAAAAGACGGAAAAATCACCTTCACTTCTGGCAAACCAGAAATGATTAAGAGGGGATTTTTTGACGGTGTGGATATTGCCTTTATGGTTCATATCGCAAACCTAACTGCAATAAATGGCATTTATTCCGTGGAAAAGGGCTATAACGGAAATATAAGGAAAAAGACGGTTATTAAAGGTAGAGCGTCACACGCAGGGTGTAATCCATCTGGTGGTATTAACGCTCTTAACGCTGCATCTCTTGCGATAAGCGCAACCAACTATTTAAGAGAAACGTTTAAGGAAGAAGATAAAGTTAGATTTCACTCTATTATCACTGAAGGTGGAAGTTCCGTTAACGTAGTTCCTGACGAGGTGGTTATTGAAAGTTACGTTAGAGCGTCAAACGTTAACGCTTTAGTAAACGCTAACGAGAGGATAAATAGGGCTATTACTTGTGCTTGCGCATCTATTGGAGCAGAGGTGGAAATTACCGATATGCCCGGTTCATATCCATTACGTAACGACGAAAAGTTCTTGAAATTAACAGAAGAAGTTTTTTCTGAACTTGCAGGTGATAGATATTTGGCAGACGATACTTGGGTTGGTGGTTGTACTGATATGGGTGACGTAAGTACTATCGTTCCCGTAGTTCACGCAAACGTTGGGGGATTAGTTGGATTACTTCACGGAAAGGATTATAAGATTGAAGATCCTATGAAAACGTGTTTTAACTCTGCAAACCTAAAACTAAAAATTGCCGAAAAGTTGCTTGAAAATGGAGCAAAACGTGCTAAGGAAATTATAGAAAATTATAAGCCTGAATTTAAGGATGTTTCTGAATACGTTTATAATAAAGAAAAACTTAATAAAGTGCTTACACCTATTAAGATTTCTGAAAATAGTTTGGAAATAGATATTTAATTTATATGAACTTAGTTAATAGAGCAAAAAAATACGCCAAACAAATGGTCTTAGCAGAGCGTTATATATGGAATAACGCAGAAGTTGGATATAAAGAGTATAAGACGGACGCTTATATGAAAAAGGCGTTCAAAGATTTAGGCTACGAGATAAAAGAGGCGGGGGATATCACCGGTTTTTCAGCAGAAATTGATACGGGAAGAGAGGGCCCAACTCTTGCGCTATTAGCAGAACTTGATGCGCTGTATTGCTCTTCACACCCCGAAACTAATAAGGAAACGGGTGCAGTTCACGCTTGCGGACATAACGTTCAATGCGCGTCTATTATCGGCGTGGCGTCTGCGTTAATGGAAGAGGGGGCGTTAGATAATTTAAGTGGTAAAATTAGATTTATAATCGTTCCTGCAGAAGAGGGTGTTGAGATTGCCTATCGATACGAACTAATAAAAAGTGGAAAAATATCCTTCATTTCCGGCAAGCCCGAAATGATTAAAAGGGGATTTTTTTACGGTGTGGATATTGCCTATATGGTGCATACTGCCAACTTAGTTGCAAAAGGAAACCCTGCTTTTCACGTAAGTTACGGTGGTTCAAACGGCAATATTAAAAAGAGAATTATAATAAAGGGTAAGTCTGCGCACGCTGGTGGTAGACCAAGTGATGGAATTAATGCGTTAAACGCACAATCGTTAATAACTAACGCCGTAAATTATTTAAGAGAAACTTTTAAAGAAGAAGATAAAGTTAGATTTCATAACATTATAACTGAGGGTGGTGCGTCTGTAAACATTGTTCCCGATAGAGTTGTTATGGAGTGTTACGTTAGAGCGTCTAATATTAAAGCATTAATAAAAACTAACGTTAAAATTAATAGAGCGATAGCGTGTGCCGTTGCGTCAATCGGTGCAGACGTTGAAATTATCGATATACCAGGATCTGAACCCGTTAAAAACGACAAAACGCTTGCCGATATAACCGTTAAGGTTGCCAAAGATATTGCTGGGGAAAACGATTGTTCAACTACTTGCTATCAAGGTGGCTCTTCAACCGATATGGGGGACGTTAGTACTATTTTCCCATCTCTTCATGCTTACGTTGGAGGGGTTGAGGGTATTGCACATGGTAAGGATTATAGGATCGTTGATTCTGAAAAAATCTGTGTAAATTCTGCATCTTTACAACTTGGAGTTGTAGAGGAACTACTAAAAGATGGTGCAAAAAAAGCCAAAGAAGTTATAAAGAACTCAAACGTTGAGTTTAAGAGCATAGAAGAGTATCTTAAACATAAAGAATCAATTAGAAAAGTTTTTAACCCCGTTGAAATAGTAGGAAACGGAGTTAAAATAAAAATATAAAAAAATTTTTAATAAATAAGGAGAAACAAATTATGGAATTCAAGGTTTTTCAAAAGGAAATCGAACTTCAATCTAAGGGCTGGAGACCCACTTTTCACGACGTAACGAGTGATATTCTTCATATCGTTGAAGAGTCTGGTATTAAAAACGGCACCGTTACTATCGCATCACATCACACCACTTGCTCGGTTATGGTTCAAGAATGCTCTCACGATATCGATAAGTACGATTTAGAATATCTTCAACACGATATCCTAAAAATTATGCAAAAACTCGTTCCTGATTACGACGAAAATAACGAATATATGCATCCAGGTCCTATCCACACCCAATTTGGTAGATACGTAAACGAACCCGGTGACTTTACCTCTCTTAACACTGATGGTCACCTCCGTTCAGTATTCTTTGGAAGAAGCGAAGCAATGACCATTAAAGACGGTGTTTTAGACGGTGGTGAATTTGCTCACGTTTACTTTATTGACTGGGACCAAGTTAGAGCAAGAAGACGTCAACTTAACGTTACCGTTATGGGGACTACCGAACCCGTTAACGACAGAAAATACAACGGTGGAAAGGTTGTTAATACTTTAAGAAAGTACACCGAAGAAGAAAAGGCTTACGACGTTCATTACGATCTTCAATGGAAGAGATAATCTCTTGAGAGAAAAATAAAAATCGCATTATATTTATAGTGCGATTTTTTGTTTTTTTAATTATAAAAATCTTTTAAGTTTTTGCTCGTAACTTTCTTCAAGGGCTAAAAGTTCTAATAAGATATTTTTAATTTCTTCTGGGAAGTTTTCCTCTTCGTTTTTCATTGCTGTAAGTTCGTTAATACCCATAACCGTTCCGTTTATCATCATTTCGGCAATTTGGTTACGGCTATTATTCATTAGAGTTTTCATTTTAATACTGCTCCAAAGCATTGCTTTTTTTAGCGGGTTAATATCCTTTTTTTCTAAGCCGTTTTCCACCATATATGATGAGATTTTACCCATAACTCTTTCATATCCTTCGTATTGTTCCTTAAGTTCCTTTTTCAACTCTTCGTCTTCTACCGAGGGAAGAATATCAGAAATGCTTTGTAGGGCAATGTGAGCGTTTTTATAAACGTCGTTAATAGCCTTATGATCGTGTTCAGTTAAGCTCATAATTTATCTCCTAAATATATTTTTTGATTATAGTATTTCATAGTTTATAAAAATTATGCTAAACATAGTTAAAAACATTTGACAAAATGATAAAAATATAATAAAATACTATGCGAACCGCTCGAGAGAGGTTTTATAAAAGTGCCGTAAGGTCACCTCAAATTCACACTCGGCGAGATTAAACGGAGGCAGTATGTACGCAATCGTAGAAAACGGAAACAAGCAGTACAAAGCAGAAATCGGTTCCGTAATTAAGTTTGAAAAACTTAATGCAAACGTTGGTGACAAAGTAGAACTCAACGTATTGATGGTAGCAGATGAAAACGGAATCAAAGTAGCAGAAGAGGCTAAGGCTTATAAAGCGGTAGGCGAAGTTACCGAACAAGGTAAAGCAAAGAAAATTATCGTATATAAGTACAAAGCAAAGAAAAATGAAAGGAAAAAGCAAGGTCATAGGCAGCCTTTCACCGCAGTAAAGATTTTAGAAATCGTTGCAAAGTAAGAGTTGGAGGGTTAAATTATGATATTGTTTAGATTATTTGCTCACCACAAAGGTGGCGGTAGCACCAAAAACGGAAGAGACAGTAATGCAAAAAGACTTGGTATTAAAGTGGCTGATGGACAAGAAATTTTAGCAGGTGGTATTATTGTTCGTCAAAGAGGCACCAAGATTCATCCCGGTAACAACGTTGGTATCGGAAGTGACGATACGCTTTACGCTCTTATCGACGGCGTAGTTAAGTTCGAAAGATTGGGCAGAAGTGATAAAAAAGTAAGCGTATACGCAAAATAATTAAAAAGGATTTCGGGTTGAATTTCAACCCGATTTTTTTATACTATGGTAACTATTAAATATAAAAGTGAATTTTTTTCCGTTAAAGACACACTTTTTTGTGGTCAAATTTTTAGATTTGAAGCCTATAAAGAGGGCTATAAAGTGTTTGCGTTAGATAAGTGTTGCTACGCATATAATAAAGGAGATTTTGCTTATATCGAGTGCGAAGATGGAGATGAAAAGTTTTTCTATAATTTTTTTGACCTTGATAGAGATTATAGCAAAATTTACGAGAGTGCAAAAAATAGTGGGTATGAAATTTTAGTTAAATCGGCAATTGCGGGAAAGGGAGTTAGAATATTAAACCAAAACCCGTTAGAAATGCTATTTTCCTTTTTAGTTTCTCAAAATAATAACATACCAAGAATAAAAAAGATTATTAATTCCCTTTGTTCTTTATTAGGGGAAGAAAGGGAGTTTATGGGGGAAAAGTATTTTGCTTTTCCAAGCGTTTTGGCGCTTTCAGATAAAGATCTACAATTTTATAAAGGCGTAGGACTTGGGTATAGAGCAGAGTATATTTTGCGACTTGCAAAATTTATTGAATTAGGTATTGTTAACTTGCAAAATTTTGAAAAGTTACCAACTTCTATCTTAAAAAAGGAACTAATTAAAATTCACGGTGTTGGTGAAAAGGTTGCAGATTGCGTTCTGCTCTTTGGCTTTAAGAGAACGGATAGTTTTCCAGTGGATACTTGGATTGATAAGGTTTATAGAGAAGATTTTAACGGAAAAGAAAAGGATAGAAGCAAAATAACCTCCTTTTTCTTAAACCAATTTGGTGAAAAAAGTGGATATTTTCAACAGTATTTATTTTACTATAAAAGGTCTATTGAAAAAGGAGAGAAAAAATAAAAATTTGGCTCTTGACAAAGGTGTGGAAAAGTCCTATAATTTAAAAAAGAAAACTTTAGGAGAAAAACGATGGATTACAAGTCAACCTTAATGTGGAAAGAAATTAGTGAAACCCCAAGAATTCTTAGCGAAATCCAAGGGAACAATAAAGAAGTTATGGCTAAACTTGTAAAAGCAATTAAAGAAAGTTCCGCTACTAACTTCGTTGGTGCGGCAAGAGGAAGTTCAAACAACGCGTTAGTGTATTTTAAGTATTTGCTTGAAATTAACTCTAACTACACGGTTGGTCTTTCTGCTCCATCCGTTCTTACTCTTTATAAAGGTAAAGTAAACTACAAAAATAGTATAATTTTAGGCGTTTCTCAAAGTGGCAGGGCGGAGGACGTGTTGCAAGTAATTAAGATGGGGAACGAGCAAGGCGCAATCACTATAGGTCTTACTAACGATAAAGATAGCCCTATTGCAAAGGAGGCAAAATTCCACCTATACTGTTCTTGTGGAGAGGAAAAGAGCGTTGTTGCAACCAAAACCTTTAGTGCGCAACTATATCTTTTATTGTGGCTTGCTTCTAAACTTTCAGACTTAAAGTCAGACCTAAAACAACTTAAAATTTTAGATAAAGAAATTGAAAGTATCGTTCCGCAAATTGACGAGCTTACCACTAAATATTCAGAAAAGTTTAAGGATATGAAAGAGGGTTTCGTGTTATCTCGTGGAATAACTTATTCAATTGCGTTAGAATCAACCCTAAAACTTCAAGAAACCTGTTATATTCAAATGACTGGATATTCAGGCTCTGAGTTTTATTATGGACCTATGGCAATGGTTAATAAAAACACCCCCGTTTTTATCTACGCTGCTCAAAACAGTGGGGATGAGGAAATGCAATCAATCGTGCGTGCAGACCAGATTAAGTGTGTTGAAAAAATGTTAGCGTTAGGTGCGCCCGTACTTTTAGTTACCAACGACAAACTATTGACGGGTAGATTTAAGAAGTGTAATGATGCGTTGATTAATTTCCCCGTGCCAGAAGAGTTTGCAATGTTTGCTTTTGCACTTTTTGCGCAGATGTTTGCTTGTAAGGTTTCCTGTGCTATCGGCAACAATCCCGATGCTCCAAGAGCATTACAAAAGGTAACGACTACTAAATAGTTTTAATTGAAATTTTAAAGCCTACTTCGGTAGGCTTTTTTGTATGTAGTGTTTGTACCTTGCACATATGATAAGAATATTTTTTCATTAAGGGGAAACTCTTTTCCGAAGTCGTTTCTCCCTTAATAATCCCCTTTACAAACTCCTCAAAACCCCTCGCCCCTTAATCTTTAAGGGGAGGGAGAGTGTTCTTGTTTTTTAGTTAGGTTTATAAGATAAAAAATAAGTATTATAATAAACAAAAAAGGCTAGCGAAAAATTTTTCGATAGCCTTTATATAAGATAATCTTATTAATCTATAAACACGTTTTTTAGCATTTCTAATTTGGCTTTTTTAAGAACAAACGCCATAATTTTTGAGGTTAAAGTAGGGAAATGCTTTCCGCCAAAATTAAGAAAGCCACCACCAAAACCAAGCACGATATTCTTGCGTTTTTTCTTTATTTTTCTAATGATTTTGCTTGTTGCTTTAGGAAGTGGCGTCATCATCTTTTCTATTATAGAATTTACATTTGCGCCCTTTGACCTTGATAATATATCCGTTTTAATAAATCCTGGATAAATTCCCGCAACGTAAAAATTTTTGTTTTCAACGGCAAGCGTTTGCGTGTATCCACGAACTGCATATTTTGTTGCCGTGTACATACTCTGTCCAACCACGGCTGAAACACCCGCTGCGCTTGAAAGGTTAATAATTGCAGGTGTTTTTGATTGCTTCAATAAAGGAAAAAGTGTTTTCGTGCCATAAACCACGCTTAAAAAGTTAGTGGAAGTAATTTCTTCGATTTCTTGATAAGAATAATTTTCCGCTCTATCAAAGGGGAGCATAAAGCCGGCGTTATTAATTAAAACGTCTAAATTTACACCATCTTTTTCTAAATCGTTAGCAAAATTAATCCAATTCTCTTTTTTAGAAACGTCAAAAAGTTTATAGGAAAAATTTTCTTTTTTATCCCCTAAAATCTCTAAGTTTTTAAGAAGTTTTTCTTCGTTTCTTGCAATGCCAATGACTTTACAATTAAATTTTTCAATTAAAGTTTTAGCAAGCGAAAAGCCAATTCCACCACTTGCGCCCGTGATAACAACGGTTTTATTATTAAGCCAATTTTTCATAAAAAAATTATAACACATTAGCCTTAATATATGCAACAAAATAATTAAAAACGCTTATCTATTTATTGCATTGTACTTGAAAAGGCATACCCTTTGTGATATAATACATTAGATATGGTAGACGTGAAAGAACTTATTAAAACATTAAATGAAGAACAGATAAAACCCGTTCTCGATACTGAGGGCGCAGTTTTAGTTATAGCAGGTGCAGGAAGTGGTAAAACGAGAGTTTTAACCACTAGAATTTCTTATATCGTTCAAGAATTAGGCGTTTCTCCCTCTAACGTTTTGGCTATTACCTTTACTAATAAAGCAGCGGGGGAAATGAAAGAAAGGCTTACTAAAATTATAGGTGGAGTTTCGGAAATGTGGGTTTCAACAATCCACAGTATGTGCGTTAAGATTTTGCGTTCTGCAACAGATAAACTCGGCTATGACAAGAATTTTACTATTTACGACGAAACGGATAAAGAAAAAGCATTAAAACGTATTATCGTCGATCTTAATCTTGATGCTGATAAGTACCTTAAACTTGCTAAGGCGGAAATTTCAAGGGCTAAAAACGACTGTGTTTCGGCAGAAGATTTTATAAAAGTTTATCCAGACCTTACTTACGGGGAGGAAATCCAACAAATATATTCTGCCTACGATAACGCACTTTCACGTTCAAACTGTCTTGATTTTGACGATTTGCTTTTTAAGACGTACGTTTTGTTTAGAGATTTTCCTGACGTTGCCGATTATTATTCTAATAAATTTAAGTATATTCACATAGACGAATTTCAGGACACTAATAGAGTTCAATTTGCTATTTGTCAAAGGCTTTCAATTAAGCACGGAAACATTTTCGTCGTTGGGGATGACGATCAAAGTATTTACGGTTGGCGTGGTGCAAAGATTGAAAACATTTTATCTTTTGACGATATTTATAGAGGCGCTAAAATTTATAAACTTCAAAAAAACTATCGTTCTACTAAAAAGATTTTAGACCTTGCTAACTGCATTATTAAAAACAATAGAAAGAGAAGGGAAAAAGAGCTTTACACTGATAACGAGACAGGAGTTAGTATTCAATCTTTCGTTGGGAGTGACGAAAATGAAGAGGCAACTTTCACTGCAATTCAAATAAAAAGTTTGATGGATAGAGTAAACCTTAGTTATTCCGATTTTGCCGTGTTTATGAGGCTTAACGCCCTCTCTCGTGCATACGAGCAGGAGTTTGCAAAATACGGAATACCTTATAAAGTTTTCGGTGGTTATAGGTTTTTTGAAAGAAAGGAAATTAAAGACGTTTTAAGTTACCTAAAAATTATAAACAACCGTTTTGACGACGAGGCGTTTATTCGTTGCGTTTCTACTCCAAAGCGTGGGATAGGTGAAAAAACTCTCGTTGAATTAAGAGAATTTGCAACGGGAAAAGGCGCTTCTATGTACGAGGCGCTTGAAATTTTAGATTTTTCGCCCTTTACAGGCGCAACGAAAAACAAACTTTTCAACTTCAAACTTTTACTCGACGAGTTTAAGATTTTTTCTAACACTCATAGCGTGCCCGATTTAATTGAGCATGTATTAAAGGCAACCTCTTTTTTAGATCAATTTGCAGAAAAGAGTGAAGAAAACACTTCGAGAATTATGAACATTTCAGAACTTAAAAACTCTGCCGAGGGCTTTGAAAAGGATAATCCCGGTACAACCCTATCAGATTATCTTTCCTCCGTTACGTTAAGTTCTGATACCGACGATATAAAAGACGGAAACGCTGTAACCGTTGCAACAATCCACTCTGCAAAAGGCTTAGAGTATAAATGTGTTTTCGTTGCCGGACTTGACGAAAAGGTTATGCCTATTTCAAGAAGCATGGGTGATGACGATGAGTTAGAAGAAGAACGCCGTTTAATGTACGTTGCCGTAACGAGGGCAAAGGAAAGGTTATATTTAACGAGGGCAACAAGCCGTTATATGTACGGTAGGCGTGAGTTTATGTCGCCGTCAAGATTTTTAAAAGAGGGTAGAGAAGTTTTATCTCCTGACTTTAAAATTTCAGAAGCGCCAAAAAGAGAGGAGAGATATAATAATTCTTCTTATAAATTTTCATCTAACGACGAGTATGGAGAACCTAAAAGTATCGGTGGATATTCGTCTGGGTATGCTAAAACGTTTATTAACCAAAACAAATTGCAAGCAAAAGAGCACGCAGAATTTTCTAAGTATAAAAGTGGCGTTAAAGTAAAGCACGCAAAATTTGGTGTGGGAACGGTTATAACGGTTAAAGGAACGGGGGAGAATATTATTGTAGACGTTGCTTTCCCCGGCGTTGGCATTAAATCTCTTTCGGCAAAATTTGCGCCAATGCAAATCGTGTAGGAGTATGTTATGGAAGAAATGAAAAATTTAGTAAAAATCTTAAATAAATACGCTCACGAGTATTACGTTTTAGATAACCCAACCGTTTCCGATAAAGAGTACGATGCGCTTTACGATAAACTAATTAAGTTAGAAAAGGAAACGGGGGTAGTTTTATTTGATTCTCCCACGAGAAGAGTTGGTGGAGAGCCTATTTCCTCTTTTAAAAAGCATAACCATATAAAAAGACTTTATAGTCTTGATAAGGCAACCTCTTTTGAGGAGTTATACGCATTTGATAAAAGGATAAATAAATCGGGAGAAAATCTTTTATATACCGTTGAATATAAATTTGACGGATTAACCATTTGCTTAACTTATGATGATGGAAAGTTCGTTAGGGCTACGACAAGGGGTAACGGAATAGTTGGGGAGGACGTTACGGCGCAAGTTTTAACCGTTAAAAGTTTTCCACTATCCATTGACTATAAGGGAACTATTGAGGTGCAAGGTGAAGCGATAATGCGCCTATCCGTTCTAAAAAAATATAACGAAACGGCAGAAGAACCCTTAAAAAACGCACGAAACGCAGTGGCAGGGGCAATTAGGAATTTAGATCCCTCAGTTACCGAAAAAAGAAAGGTGGAAATTTATTTTTATAACGTAAACTACCTTTCTCAAGGAAGTTTACAAACTCAAACGGAGTGCGTTGATTTTCTAAAAAACAACGGATTTAAGGTACATCCTTTTTTGAAAAAATGCAACGGCGTTGAAGAGGTCATTTCGGCAATACGAGAGATAGACGTGTTAAGAAAGGAATTAGACGTTTTAACGGACGGTGCAGTAATAAAGGTAAATGATTTTAATCTTAGAGATAAACTCGGTGCAACGGATAAATTTCCGAGATGGGCTATTGCTTATAAGTTTGAAGCGGAAGAAGTTACCACCATCGTTAAGGACGTTATTTGGCAAGTTGGAAGAACTGGAAAATTAACTCCGTTAGGGATAGTTGAGCCGGTTGAACTTTCGGGTGCAACCGTTAAAAAAGCAACGCTAAATAACTATGGGGATTTACTTAGAAAGGGAGTAAAAATTAATTCAAGAGTACTAATTAGAAGAAGTAACGAAGTTATTCCTGAAATTTTAGGAACTACCGAATATTTTTCAGATAGTAAGGAAGTTCCTAAGCCGGAATTTTGCCCGTACTGCAAGGAAAAATTAGTTGAAAACGGCGCAAATATCTTCTGTGTAAACGAAAAATGCCTTCCGAGACTCACTTCAAAACTTACAAATTTTGCTTGTAAAAACGGCGTTAATATCGAAGGTTTTTCTGAAATGACGGCGGAACTTTTAGTGGAAAAATTTGGTGTAAAGAATTTTAGCGACTTATATTCGCTTGATAAAGATAGCGTTTTAGCATTAGAGGGCTTTAAGGAAACTAAAACTAAAAATCTTTTCTCCGCAATTGAAAAATCTAAAAAGGTTAACCTTGCCAATTTTATTTATGCATTAGGAATAGAGGGCGTTGGCAAGAAAACTGCAAAAGATTTAGCAGAAAACTTTTTATCATTAAATAAACTAATTTCTGCGTCCATTGAGCAGTTGATATCTATTCCAGAAGTAGGCGAAGTTATTGCGAAAAATATTTTCGAGTTTTTTAACAAGGTGGAAAACGTAGAAGAAATTAATAAACTTCTTTTACTTGGTTTTGAAATTGAAAACGTAGAAAATAGCGAGAAAAAGACGGGAATATTTTCAGGCGAAAAGGTAGTTTTAACGGGAACTCTTTCTGAATTTAAGAGGGACGAGGCGAGTAAAATTATCGAAAGTTTAGGCGGAGAAGTCGCTTCAAGTGTTTCAAAAAACACCACCATCGTTCTTGCGGGAGAAAACGCAGGAAGTAAACTTGATAAGGCAAGGGCGTTGGGGATAAAAATAATCGACGAAGAAACGTTTAAATCTCTTATAAAAACTTGATAAATTGATAAATTTGTGATAAAATTATTTAAATACGGAAATTGTTTTAAGGTGCAGTCTAAATGAAGAGTATGACAGGCTATGGCAGAGCGGAATATTCTGTCGACGGAATAAATTTAATTGTTGAGTTAAAAACGGTTAATAATCGCAATTTTGATTTTAACGCAAAAATGCCAAGGATTTTTATTTCCTTGGAAGACGCTATTAGAAAATGCGTTAACGAATACGTTAAAAGGGGCAGAGTAGATTTATTTATCAATTTTGCTGATAAAAGAGATAATAAGCCTCCCGTTGAAGTGGACTTTGCTAAGGCTGAAGAATATTATAAAGCGTTAAAGAGTATTTCAGAAAAATTTAACGTGCCTTTTGATTGCACTGCGTCATTTTTAATGAAATCGCCAGACGTTTTGGTTGAGGAAATTAAGCAAGATGCAGATGAATTTAGGTTAGCCCTATTAGAAACAGTATCTAAGGCTTGTGAAAGCCTTAATGCAATGAGGCTTATTGAGGGCGAAAAATTAATTTCCGATATGCTATCAAGAATGGACGTTATCTCAGACCTTAGAGAAAAAATAGTAAAGCGTGCTCCCTTGGTAATTTCAGAGCATAAGGAAAAACTTCGCCAAAGAATAGAAGAGGCTTTATGCGACGTTAAGATTGACGAAACGAGATTGCTTAACGAAGTTGCTTTCTACACGGACAAGGTTAATATTGACGAGGAACTTACTCGTCTGGCATCCCACGTAGAGCAGTTTAAGAGTATCGTTAAAAAGGAAGGCGCAGGCAAAAAACTTGATTTCTTGATGCAAGAGTTTAACAGAGAGGCAAACACCATTTGTTCAAAATCTAACGACGTTGAAGTTACTTCGTACGCTCTTTCACTTAAAAATGAGATTGAAAAGGTGAGAGAACAAGTTCAAAACTTAGAATAATATGAGAAATTTACTTGTTGTTTTATCAGGACCGTCAGGTGTTGGGAAAGGTACGGTTGCAAAAAAACTTATTAAAAGGGACGAAAATTTTGCGCTAAGTATTTCTTGCACCACGAGAAAACCCAGAAAAGGGGAAGAGGACGGTAGAGAATATTTTTTTATAGATAAAAAGGATTTTCTTTCAATTGCCGAGAAGGGTGGTTTTTTAGAATACTCAGAGCATTTTGAAAACTTCTACGGCACTCCAAAAGATTTCGTGACGGAAAAACTTAAAGAAAAGGACGTTCTGCTTGAAATTGACGTTAACGGGGGGCTTTCAGTAAAGGAGAATTTTAGTGACGCTATTTTGATTATGCTTTTGCCACCGTCTGTTGAAGAGGTTAAGAGGCGATTAATAAAGCGCAATACTGAAAGTGAAGAAAAAATAAACCTCCGTATGAAGCGTATGGAGTTTGAACTTGAAAAACAAAAACTTTACGACTATTCAGTTGTAAACGACGATTTAGAAACGACGGTTGAAAAAATCCGAGAAATAATAAAATTAGAAAAAAATAAGTAATAACCTTAAAAAAGGAGATATAAGATGATACATAAACCACCGATTGATGAATTAACGGAAAAAGTAGGCTCTAAATATGCACTTTGCGTTGTAACGAGTAAGCGTGCAAGACAACTTATGGAACAAGCGTCTAATCAAGGACTTGCTGAACTTCCTGGAAACGAGAAGCCTCTTTCAATGGCTGCGCAAGAAATTTACGACGGCAAACTTATTGCCACGAACGACTAAGACAAAATGCGTTGGCAAGTTAGCCAAACGCATTTTTATTTTGAAGGGTGAATTACGCAAGTGTAATAGTCGATATCTCGCATTCTGAGGTCGACAAAGTGTTTGAATATAAAATTCCTCAAAGCTTTCGAGTATTTCTCGGGAGCAGAGTTTTAGTGCCTTTTGGTGGGAAAACGACGGCGGGAATAGTTATTGATATCAAAGACGAGTGTGAATATAACCCTGACAAAGTTAAGGAAATAATTTCAGTATTAGAAGAAAAACCTGCCCTAACAAAAGAAACGCTTGCTTTGTGTGAGTTTATTAGAAAAAAATGTTTCGTTACTCGTGCGCTTGCACTAAGGCTATTTTTGCCAAGCGAAATGAGAAAGGGAAAAATTAGAGAACTTTTTGATCTTTATTACGGCGTTAAAGAGGGTGTGAACGTAAGCGAGGCTATATCAACTTTGCGTTCCTCTGCAGTAAAGCAAAGAGAACTTCTTGAATATTTAGAAAAAGTAAAAGAGCAAAAGAGTTCTTTCCTTAACGAAGAGTTTGGTTCTTCTGCCGTAAAGGGCGCAGAAAAAAAGGGTTTTATTTATTCTTTTAAGGTAAAAAGAAATAGAACTCCCTATACCGAACTAAATAGAGAAAAAAAGGAAATTAACCTAACAAAAATGCAACGTTTTGCCATAGAAAGCATCGAAGAAACGCCAAAAACTACTACCCTTATTTTTGGTGTAACTGGTTCTGGCAAAACGGAAATTTATTTAGAATTGATTGATAAAACTATAAAAAGTGGTAAAACGGCAATAATGCTCGTTCCCGAAATATCGTTAACTCCACAAATGTTAACGCAACTCCGTAGAAGGTTTGGTGAAAACGCTGCCATTTTGCATAGTGGACTTTCTGCTGGAGAAAGGTTTGACGAGTGGTGGAGAATTCGCACGGGGGAAGCAAAAATCGTTATTGGTGCGAGAAGCGCAGTATTTGCTCCCGTTGAAAACCTTGGATTGATTGTTATAGACGAAGAACACGACGGTAGTTATTCGAGTGAATCTTCTCCAAGATATTCAACCATAGACGTTGCGACGTTCCGTGCAGAATATAACGGCGCAAAACTGGTTTTGGGTAGCGCAACTCCGGCAATAGAAAGTTATCTTAAAGCCAAAAACGGTGAATATAATTTAGTTACTTTAACTGATAGAATAAACAAAAAACCCCTTCCAAACGTTGAAACTGTCGATATGAAAAAAGAAATAAGAGCAGGCAACGTTTCACCCTTTTCAAGAGCGTTAAAATATGAACTTCAAGAGTGCATAAATAAAGGCAATCAAGCCATAATTTTTCTAAACCAAAGGGGGTATTCACGGTCGGTTATATGTACCGAGTGTGGTCACGTTCAAAAATGTTCTTCTTGCGACGTTTCGCTTACCTATCATAAAGAGGACGAATCGTTGCTTTGTCATTACTGTGGTGCAAAATATAAAATGATTACCGCTTGTACCGAGTGTGGCAGTACCTTTATTCGATATGGTGGCACGGGTACTGAAAGGGTAGTAAGTGAACTGCAAAAACTCTTTCCAAATGCGAAAATTTTGCGTATGGATAGAGATACCACGCAAAATAAAGAGGGGCATTTTAAAATCCTTAACGAATTTGCCGAGAGAAAGGCAGATATTTTGGTTGGAACTCAAATGGTGGCAAAGGGACACGACTTTCCTTTCGTTACCTTAGTTGGAATTTTAGACGCTGATATGAGTTTGCATTTTTCAGACTATAAGAGTGCGGAAAGAACCTTTCAACTTTTAACGCAAGTTTCAGGTAGAAGTGGTAGGGCGGAAGAGGCTGGCAAGGTTATTTTGCAAACTTATTCTCCCGATCATCCCGTTTTAATTAGAGCAATTAATTACGATTACGAGGGCTTTTTTGAACACGAAATTTCCGTAAGAAAAGCAACGGCTTTTCCTCCCTTTTCCGATATAATAAGAGTGCTTATCTCTTCTTCTGACGACGAAAAGGCGCTTGACACCACTAAAAAGGTATATTCAGACCTTACTAAGGTTTTTGAAAGCAATAGAGATAAATTTAGATTTTTCGGATGCATGAAAGCACCGTTAAAAAAATTGCAAGGAAAATTTAGATATCAAGTATTAATAAGACTTGAAAGAGGTAATGAAAATTTAATTTCACAAATTTTTAGTATTGCAGACAGTTATAACGATAGACACTCTTTCGTGTATATGGAAATAAATCCTAACAACTTAACTTAAAGGAGAAACTATGGCATTAAGAAATATAGTAAAAAAAGGTGATGAAACGCTTAGAAAAAAATGCTTTGAAGTTACTGAATTTAACGAGAAACTTCACCTTCTTTTAGACGATATGAAAGACACTTTAATTCGTTCCGAGGGGGTTGGACTTGCCGCTCCACAAATAGGCGTTTTGAGGCGTATTTTTATTGTTAAATATGAAAATTATTATTTTGAGTGTGTTAATCCAAAAATGCTTGAAATGAAAGGAAAACGCACGGAAAAGGAGGCATGTCTTTCCGTTCCCGGCGTTAGTGGGGACGTGGAGAGACCTACTAAAATTAAAATTTCCTTTCAAGATAGGTTTGGGAAGGAGCACACCCTAAAAGTGACGGGGTTTTTAGCAAGAATTTTCTGCCACGAGTACGACCATTTGGATGGAATTTTATTTATTGATAAAGCAAAAAACATTGATGGAGAGTAAATGAGAGTAATATATCTCGGCACACCCGATTTTGCCGTTAAACCGTTAGAAAAGATTTTTTCTCTAAATAATTTTGAAATAGTATCGGTTGTTACAAATAAAGATAAGCCGGTTGGTAGAAAGCAAGTATTAACGCCTCCTCCCGTAAAGGTTAAAGCGTTAGAATTAGGTATACCCGTTTTGCAGTATGATAAAATTAAGGTAGAGGGAGTAGAGGATTTAAAAACATTAAACCCAGACCTTATGATTACTTGCGCATTTGGGCAAATTTTATCGCAGGAAATTTTAGATATACCAAAACTTGGCGTAATTAATATTCACGCATCTCTTCTCCCTAAGTATAGGGGTGCATCTCCCATAAATTTTGCCATACTAAATGGTGAAAAAACCACCGGTATTACCGTAATGAAAACGGATATAGGTATTGATACCGGTGATATGATTTACAAAGAAGAAATTTCAATTAGCGATGATGAAACTGCGGGAGAACTTTTTGAAAGGTTATCTGTTTTAGGCGCAAATTGCATTGAAAAGGTGCTTAATAACCTATTAGATGGCAAAATGCCATTAGAAAAGCAAATTGAAAGTGATGCAACTTACACTAAAATTATAAAAAAGGAAATGGCAAAAATAGATTTTTCTAAAAAGGCTAAGGATGTTGTAAACACGATTAGAGCGTTTAATCCGTCACCCGTTGCTTTCACCTTTTTAAACGGTGAGATTTTTAAAATTTATTCAGCAAAGGAAACGGAAGATAGTGGAAAAGCGGGAACGATTATAGTTTCTGATAAGAGGCTTGTAGTTGCGTGTGGCGAGGGCGCAGTTGAACTATTAAAAGTTCAAAAATGTGGCGGTAAGCCTTTAAATATAAAAGACTTTCTTGCAGGAAATAAATTGCCCATAGGAACGGAGTTTCAATGATAAATTATTTATACGATTGCTATACCGTTCTTAATAAAGTTTATAGCGACAAAACTTACATAAAGCAGGCGATATCTTCTACTTTTATAGAAGAAAAAAATCGTGCGTTAACTATAAAAACTTGCTATGGAGTTTTAGATAAGGATATAGAATTATCATACTATATTTCTTCATTAACGGAAAAAACTCCAAAACTTGCAATAAGAACGCTACTTAAAATTTCTATGTATGCGATAAAGTATCTTAACAAAAAGGGATACGCTATCACTGAAAACGCAGTTGCGCTAACCAAAAAATTAGGAAAAAAGGGCGCATCTGGTTTTGTTAACGCATTTTTAAGAAAGTTTTTAACTACAAAAATTGAATTTCCGAAAGATGAAATAGAAAATCTTTCGATAAAATATTCCTATCCATCCTTTGCTGTTAAAGAATTAATAAAAGATTACGGAAAGGAAATAACAGAGCAAATACTTTCATCTAAAAATGAAAAATCCACACTTTGTTTTTACGGGGTAGACGGGGAAGAATATTTAAGTAATTTAGGCGTTAAGTTTGATAAAACCCCCTTTGAAAACGTTTATCAAGCAAGTAATTTTTTAAGGGAAGAGGGGTTTGATAAGGGGCTTTACACATATCAAGCGCTTGGCTCTGTTGCTATTTGCGATATCGTGAAAGAGGGCGAAAATCTTCTTGATTGTTGTTCTGCACCAGGAGGAAAAAGCATTAGGCTTTCTAATAAGTTTTCATCTATAACCTCATGGGATATTCATCCTCATAGGGTGGAGCTTATCACCGCTTATAAAAAGCGTATGGGAGTTAATAATGTTTTTGAGCAGGTTAAAAACGCGGAGGAGTATGATGGTCAATTAAATGAAAAATTCTCTGCCGTTTTGTGTGATGCGCCTTGTTCTGGACTTGGCGTTGTTAACGATAATCCAGATATTAAACTCAATAAAAACGAAGAGAACGTTTTT
>JAZSDD010000065.1:0-15173 GCA_045530945.1 Christensenellaceae bacterium | reverse complement strand
ACTGGTGGTATTTGAACTTGCGCAAGTACGGCGGAACGACGCACGCAGGCTTCGGGCTTGGTTTTGAGCGTATGGTTATGTACTTGACGGGTATTGCAAATATCCGCGACGTGCTTTCCTATCCTAGAACGGTGGGTAATTTGGAATATTAAGCATAAAAGTAAAAAACGGAGAAATTTCGCCATTTTTTATTTGTTTTTAACTATCTTTTTTTCTAAGAGTGATACGGCAGAATACATCAGTGTTGCAAGAATACAAAGCACCAAAGTCGTTGCCATAACTAAGTCTAACTTAAAAACTTGACTGCCGTAAACTATTAAATATCCTAAACCTGCTTTTGAAACTAAGTATTCGCCCATAATAGAACCAATCCACGCCATGCCAACGCTAATTTTTAGCATGCTAATAAAGGTGGGGATGCTACCAGGAATAATTAGTTTTATCATAATTTGAAACTTAGTTGCGCCCATAGATTTAAGCAAGAGTATTTTATCTTTATCTATTGCCAAAAAACCGTTAAGCATAGTAATTATAGCAACGATAACGCTAATTAATATTGCCATAAAAATTATTGCCTTGCTACCGCTCCCACACCATACTATAATTATTGGCCCTAAGGCAATTTTAGGTAAACTATTTAAAACTACAATATAAGGCTCTAGAACTCTTCTACACCGTTCAGACCACCATAAAAGGAGGGCAACGGAATAACCTATTAGTATTGCTAATAAAAAGCCTAAAAGCGTTTCGTATAAAGTCACGCCTATATGATATAACATATTACTTTCGCCAAATAGTTTAACTAACGTTATAGCCATTTTCGATGGGGAACTTGTGATAAAAGAATCGATAACGTTTAATCTTGCTAAAACTTCCCATAAAAGCAGTAAACCGATTAAAACTGAAAAGCGCAATATCCAAACGGTAAGTGTTTCCCTTTTAACTTTTTTCAAGTAGGCTAAATGGGTTGGGGAAAAAGTGAATTCCTTTTTCATTAGTTTAACTCCTTATATAATTTTTCAAAGTAGTAAGAAAACTCAGGACTTTCTCTTTTGTTAATGGGAAGTTCGCCGTCAATGTTTGGTCGATAAATTGATTTAACGTGTGCAGGTCTATCGGAAAGCACTATGATTATGTCTGACATACTGATTGCTTCCGATATGTCGTGAGTGACTAAAACGGCAGTTTTTTTCTCAGCTTTTATGATCTTATAAACGTCGTCGCAAACGGATAACCTCGTTTGATAATCTAATGCGGAAAAAGGCTCGTCAAGTAGTAATAATTTAGGTTTTGAGGCAAGAGTTCTAATTAGAGCAACACGCTGTCGCATACCTCCGGATAGTTGGTCGGGGTAGTTTTTCTTAAAGTCTTTTAATCCGTATTTATCAAGAAGATTTAGAGCGTAATTTCTATTAGGTTCATTATTAATCTTTTTTATTTCAAGAGGTAGAAACACGTTTTTTTCTATCGTTCGCCAAGGGAAGAGTTGGTCTTTTTGTAGCATATATCCGAGGTTGAGATGGGAATTAACCGCTTTATCCTCAACTAAAATTTCCCCCTCGGTTGGGGTGATTAACCCTGCAATGAGAGATAAAACGGTTGTTTTTCCACACCCAGACGGACCTATGATAGACAAAAATTCACCTTCTTCACAATCAAATGATAGACCTTTGACTGCCTCTATTTCATCAGTTAACGTTTGGTAAGTTAGTGAAACGTTTTTTATTTCAAGAAGTTTTTTCATAATTTTATCCGCCGTATAAAAATTATTTTTTATCCGAATATTTCCTTTGCGTATTTATTTTCAACAAGTTCGGAAAATGCAACTTTTTCATCAAGTTCGTTAGCGTTTTTCATTATGTCTTGAAGATTTTCAAAACTACTTTCCGTTGCTTGCATATTTTTTTGCCAAGAATCAATTTTTTTGTAGTTTTTTAACGAAGTTTCAATAGACGAAATACTCGTTGAGGGGAATTGTTTTACAATGCTTTCTGCAACTTCGTATTCAGTGTGAGTTTCAATATATTCAAAAGCCTTTTTTAATGCTTTTAGAAAACTTTTTACCGTGCTTTCATTATTTTTTAGATAACTACTAAGTGCAATGAAAGAAGTGTAGGGGATTTCTCCGCCCGCCTCGCCAACGCTTGCTACGATATGCCATTTGCCTTCTTTTTCATATTCTGAGGCAGTTGGTTCAAACACAGTACAATAATCTGCCGTTCCCGATAAAAAGGCACTTGTCATAAGGTTAAATTGAACGTCGTAATTTAAGGTAAAATCAACGCCGTCAAACATATTTTTGTTATTTAAGATGTACTCAAAAGTCATTGCGGGAACACCGCCTTTTCTTCCTGCTAAAATTTCTTTGCCTTTTAGGTTTTCCCATTTGAAGTCTTCTTCTGCATTTCTTGAAACTAAAAATGAACCGTCCTTTTTAGTTAATTGCCCAAAAACCTTAGGTAAATCCTTACGTTCTTGATTATTTATATAAATAACCGTTTCGGGACCCATTAGTCCAATGTCAGCGTCTCCTGATAAAACAGCAGTCATTGAATTGTTCGCACCACCACCGTTAGTTAGACTAATTTTTATGCCTTCTTCTTCAAAGAAACCGTTTTCAATTGCAACGTATAAAGGGGCGTAAAAAACCGAGTGTGTTACTTCGTTTAGTTTTACAGTTTTTAACCCTTCTTCCTTGCAACCGGAAAAGGGAAGTGCAATTAAGATGCACGATAAAAATAATGTGAAAAATTTTTTCATGATTTTCTCCGTTAATTTTATTGATTTTTATAATTTATTTTATGAATTACGTCGTTTATTTGACAATGTTTTTTTGTTGACACAATTCTTTTTTTGATATATAATATTTTAGATTATATAGTTAAAATTGAGGAGATTAGCCATATGGATGAAATGGCAAAGGTTTATAACCCTTCGGAATTTGAAAACGAAATCTATAAAGATTGGGAGAAAAACGGGTATTTTAGAGCAGAAGTAGATGCGGATAAACTTCCCTTTACTATCGTTATACCTCCGCCCAATATTACTGGACAACTTCATATGGGGCATGCGCTTGATGAAACCTTGCAAGATACTCTAATTAGATTTAAGAGGATGCAAGGTTATTCTGCGTTGTGGTTACCTGGAACTGATCACGCCTCTATTGCAACGGAAGTTAAAATCGTTGAACAAATGGCAAAAGAGGGCTTAACCAAAAAAGATATTGGTAGAGAAGGCTTTTTAGAAAGAGCGTGGGCTTGGAAGGAAAAGTTCGGTGGAAGAATTATTGAGCAATTAAAACTCTTAGGTTCTTCTTGCGACTGGTCAAGGCTTGCTTTTACTATGGACGAAAAGTGTTCTAAGGCTGTAAAAGAAGTATTCGTTAACCTATACAACAAAGGTTTAATTTATAGAGGGGATAGAATTATAAACTGGTGTCCCGAGTGCAAAACTGCACTTTCAGACGCTGAGGTTGATTACGTTGATGAAGATAGCCATCTTTGGTACATAAAATATCAAGTAAAAGGTGAAGATCAATACGTAACCGTTGCAACATCACGTCCCGAAACCATGTTTGGTGACACTGCCGTTGCTTTCAACCCAAAAGATAAAAGATATGAAAGTCTAAAAGGAAAGACATTAATTTTACCTATCGTAAACAAGGAAATTCCCGTTGTTTACGACGATTACGTGGAACTTGAATTTGGTACGGGTGCAGTTAAAATTACTCCCGCACACGATCCAAATGACTTTGAGGTTGGCCTAAGACACAATTTACCTGTTATAAAAGTTCTTAACGACGACGGTACTATGAACGAATATGCAGGTAAATATTGCGGTATGGACGCTCTTGCTTGCAGAGAAAAGGTCGTTGAAGAATTAAGTGAAATTGGTGCGTTAGAAAAAATTGAGCCACTTCACCACGCAGTAGGGCATTGTTATAGATGCAAACACACGGTTGAACCTATCGTTTCAAAACAATGGTTTGTAAAAATGCAACCTTTAGCAGAACCTGCTATTGAGGTTGTTAGAAAAAAGAGCGTTAAGTTTATTCCTTCAAGATTTTCTAAAATCTATTTTAACTGGATGGAAAACGTTAAAGACTGGTGCGTATCACGTCAATTATGGTGGGGGCATAGAATTCCCGCATATTACTGCCAAGATTGCGGTGAGATGATTATCAGTAAAGAAGACGTTAAAGTATGCAGTAAGTGTGGTAGTCAAAATATTAAGCAGGACGAGGACGTTTTGGATACTTGGTTCTCTTCTGCATTGTGGCCTTTCTCAACCTTAGGCTATCCTGAAATTACCGAGGACTTAAAATATTTCTACCCGACTGACGTTTTGGTTACCGGATACGATATTATTTTCTTCTGGGTTGCAAGAATGATTTTCTCAGGTCTTGAACATATGAAGAGAATTCCTTTTAAGGAAGTATTAATTCACGGTTTAGTTCGTGACTCTCAGGGTAGAAAAATGAGTAAATCGTTAGGAAACGGTATTGATCCTACCGAAATTATCTCTAAATACGGCGCAGATACCTTGCGTTTCTCGTTAATAAACGGTGTTGCTCCCGGTAGCGATATGAGATTTTCCGACGAGAAGATTGAGGGTGCAAGAAACTTTATGAATAAGATTTGGAACGCCTCAAGATTCGTGTTATTAAACGTAGATGGTAAGAAAGTTTTACCACTTTCAGAGTGCAAGTTAAATTCTGCTGATAAATGGATTATATCTAAACTCAACAAAACCATTAAAGACGTTACCGTGAATATGGAAAAGTACGAGATGGGCGTTGCGCTTTCAAATCTTTACGATTTTGTTTGGACGGATTTCTGCGATTGGTATATTGAGTTAACCAAGCCCGTTTTATACGGTGAGGATGATAAAAAACGTTTAGACACTGTTAGTGTGTTAACTTACGTTCTTGGTGAAATATTAAAACTATTGCATCCATTTATTCCTTTCATAACGGAAAAGATTTATCAAAGTATGCCTAATGCAGACGGTTCGATAATGGTTAAGGATTTCCCAAGATATAATCCTAAACTCAAATACTCTGCTTGCGTTAAGGATACTGAAATTGTAAAAGAAATTATCAAGTGTATTCGTAACGTTAAAGCAACGGTAGGCGCAGCACCTTCTAAAAAGGTTAAACTTTACGTTAAAACGGAAAATAAAAAGCCTATTAAAAATGGTTCTGTTTATATTGAAAAACTTGCAGGCGTTTCTGAGGTTTCATTTATTTTAGATAAAAAAGAATTAACTGAAAAAGTTATCTCTCAAGTCGTTTTAGGTATGGAAATTTATATACCTATGGGCGAACTCGTTGATATGAGCAAGGAAATAGAGAGAATTAAAAAAGAACTTCAAACGATTGAAACGGAAATTGCAAGAGCAAGCGGAAAGTTATCTAACAACGGTTTCTTAGAAAAAGCGCCAAAAGCTCTAGTTGAAGCTGAAAGAGCAAAACTTAACGCACACTTAGATACGAGAGAAAAACTTAAAATACAACTTAAAGAACTCCAACCATAATATAAACCCGAGAGTATTCTCGGGTTTTTTCGTTAAAAAACGGCTTTTTCGTGCTAAAAAATCAAAAGCTCTGTATTGACAAATTTTACCATTTATATTATTATAAATATAATAAATATTTTTTTTGGGGGATTATATGGCAAGATACAATCAAAAAATGCGCAAGCAAATGCAACTTAAACTTGACTATAACAATATGATGACAGACTTTATTGGTGAAGAGGAAGGCTTTACCGATGATGAGCTTAAAAGCGCATCCGACATTGCCAATAAGGCTTTCAATGAGGTTAAGTTAAATCGTGGCACGGGTATGATGGGCTGGACGGAACTTCCTTATAATCAAAAGGATATCGTTGAGGATATTATTAGTACTGCAAAAGATATTAAGAAGAAGTTTGATAATTTCGTCGTTTTAGGTATTGGTGGCTCTGCTTTAGGTCCAACTGCCGTTTTTCAAGCACTTTGCCATTTAAGACATAACGAACTTCCAAAGCCAAAAAGAAAATATCCTAAACTTTACGTTGAAGATAACGTTGATCCAGAAAGGATGGTTGCTCTTTTAGACGTTCTTGATTTAGATAAAACGGTTTTTAACGTTATTACAAAGAGTGGTTCTACAAGTGAAACAATGTCGCAATATCTCATTATTATGGATATATTAAAAAAGAGATTTGGAGATAAAGCAAAAGATCATATGATAGCAACCACTTCTGAAAAGAAGGGAAATCTAATTAAGATTGCAAAAATGGAGGGGCTTAAAACTTTTTATATTCCAGATGGGGTTGGCGGTAGATTTTCTGAACTTTGCCCAGTTGGACTTCTTCCTGCTGCAGTCGTTGGCGTTGATATTAAACTAATGCTTGACGGGGCTGCTTATATGGATAAAGTTTGTTCTACTAAGAACTTGAAGAAAAACCCTGCGCTTATGTCCGCATTGTTGCAATATTTATCAATGAAAAAGGGTAAAAATATTTCCGTTATGATGCCATATGCAGACAGTTTAAAATATATTGCAGACTGGTATTGTCAGTTATGGGGGGAAAGTTTAGGCAAAGCTGTTGATAACGAAGGAAAAAACGTTTTCGTTGGACAAACTCCCGTTAAAGCGCTTGGCGTTACCGATCAACACTCACAAGTTCAATTATATAGAGAAGGGCCTTTTGATAAGGTTATAACTCTTATTGGTGTTGAAAACTTTAGAAAAGAGGTTATGATTAGTAACGGTTGTGAAGATATTCCCGACGTTAACTTCTTGTGTGGGCACACGATGAACGAACTAATTAATACGGAGAGAGTTGCAACAGAATACGCTCTTACTACTGCAAAGAGGTTAAACCACACGATTATTCTTCCTGAGGTTAATGCGTTTACAATCGGCGAATTACTTTATATGTTTGAACTTGAAACGGCGTATTGTGGCGCAATGCTTAATATTGATACCTTTAATCAACCAGGTGTTGAGGGGGGCAAAAACGCAACCTACGCACTTTTTGGTAGAAGAGGGTACGAAGAAACTAAAAAAGAAATGGAAAATGCTCCATCTAAAAAATCAGAATATATAATTTAGGGCTAAAAAAGTGAAAAAGCAAAAAAAGGAAAATGACAGCTTAGCGTTATACTATTTTCATCAAGGTACTAACTTTAAAACGCAGGAATATTTGGGCGCAAGATTTTCGCCCGATAAGTCTTTCGTTACATTTAGAACGTGGGCGCCGAGAGCAGAGAGTGTTTCCGTTGTTGGCGATTTTAACGGTTGGAACGATAAGGCTAATCCTATGGTGCGTATTTCAGACGGAGGCGTTTTTGAAACTTCGATAGAGGGATTAAAGGAATACGATACTTATAAGTTTGCCGTTAAATCTAACGGTAAAACCGTGCTTAAAGCAGACCCTTATGCTTTTCATACGGAAACACCTCCTTATACTGCTTCAAAAATATACGACATAGAGGGCTATAATTGGGGAGATGAAGAATTTTTAAAAAATAAAAATTCTCCTTACGATAAGCCTATGAATATTTACGAGGTTAATTTAGCCTCGTTTATGAGAAAAAGTAACGGCGATTATTATACTTATCGTGAATATGCAAAAGAGTTAGTTAATTACGTTTCTAAAATGGGCTATACTCACATTGAGTTTATGCCTATTTCGGAATATCCTTTCGACGGGTCGTGGGGGTATCAAGTTACGGGGTATTTTGCTCCATCTTCAAGATTTGGTACTCCTAAAGATTTTATGTATTTAATAGATAAATGCCACCAAAAAGGGTTATCAGTTATCGTAGATTGGGTTCCTGCGCATTTTCCTAAGGACGAACACGGGCTTTACGAGTTTGACGGAACGCCTTGTTATGAAAATCAAGGTTGGGATAGAATAGAAAATAAAGGCTGGGGAACGAGAGTATTCGATTGGGGTAGAAACGAAGTTCAATCTTTTTTAATTTCAAACGCTTTATTTTTATTTGATAAGTATCATATTGATGGAATTAGAGTAGATGCAGTTGCATCAATGCTTTATTTGGATTACGATAAGGAAGATGGCGAGTGGATTCCTAACGAAAATGGTGGAAATTACAATCTCCAAGCCATTGCTTTTTTGCAAAAATTAAATTCTGCCGTTTTTAATTATTTTCCAAACGCTTTGATGATTGCAGAAGAGTCTACAGCCTTTCCATTAATTACAAGACCTACCGATATTGGTGGACTTGGGTTTAACTTCAAATGGAATATGGGTTGGATGAACGACACGCTTTCCTATATTGAAATTGACCCATATTTCCGTTCAGGTTCTCATAATAAGCTTACCTTTTCTATGTGCTACGCCTTTACTGAAAATTTCGTTTTGCCCATTTCGCACGACGAGGTTGTGCATGGCAAAAAATCATTATTAGACAAGATGCCCGGAAGTATTGAACAAAAGTTTTCATCACTTCGTGCGTTTAATCTTTACACTTTTGCTCATCCTGGGAAAAAACTCACTTTTATGGGTAGCGAAATTGGACAGTTTAAGGAGTGGAATTATAAAGAGGGGATTGAATTTTTCCTTTTGGAATATGATAACCACAAAAAACTTCAATCTTTTAATAAAACGCTTAATATTCTTTATAAAGAAACTCCGGCTCTTTTTGAGATTGAAGATAGTTGGGATGGATTTAGTTGGATTAACGCAGATGAAAAGGATAATAACGTCCTTTCATTTATTAGGCGAGATAAACGTGGTAATGAATTAGTTTGTATAATTAATTTTTCAGGAAACGATTATTATAATTATAGATTGGGTGTTGAAAAAGGACAGTATAAACTATTAATTAATTCAGACGATAAAAAGTACGGTGGGCGAGGAATACTCACGGGGAGAACTTTTAATACCGTTAAAAAATCTGCTCACAGTAAAAATTATTCCATTAAATTTAATCTTCCTGCACTGTCGGGAATATACTTTATAAAATCAATAGATAAAATTAAGGAGAATATATATGGTTAGAAAGAAAAAATGCGTTGCAATGCTTTTAGCTGGTGGACAAGGTAGTAGACTATATGCTTTAACTAATAATATTGCAAAGCCGGCAGTATCTTTTGGTGGAAAATATAGAATTATAGATTTTCCACTCAGTAACTGTGTTAATTCTGGGATTGACACGGTTGGCGTTTTAACTCAATATCAACCATTAGTTCTTAACGATTATATTGGTAACGGTCAACCGTGGGACCTTGATAGAGCGTTTGGTGGTGTGCATATTCTTTCTCCATATCAAGGTAAAAATTCTTCCGATTGGTATAAAGGCACGGCAAACGCAATATATCAAAATATTCATTTTATCAAGCAGTTTGACCCAGATTTTGTTTTGATACTTTCTGGCGACCATATTTATAAAATGAATTATTCTCTAATGCTTAATCATCACGTTGCAAACGGTGCAGATTGCACCATTGCTGCAATTAACGTGCCTATAAAAGAGGCATCGAGATTTGGCATACTTAACACTGATGAAAACGGTGTGATTTACGAGTTTGAGGAAAAACCCAAAGAACCTAAATCAACCCTCGCATCAATGGGTATTTATATTTTTACCGCTCAAAAACTATATAAATATTTAGAAGAGGACAGTAAAAAGGAAAAATCTTCTAACGATTTTGGAAAAGATATTCTTCCTACAATGCTTGCATCTGGAGAAAAGATGATGGCTTACGAGTTCGAGGGGTATTGGAAAGACGTTGGAACGATTGACTCATTGTTCGAGGCTAATATGGACTTACTCGGCGATAATCCCGTGTTTGATATAAACGATTCTTCTTGGAAAATTCAATCGAGAAGTCCTCTTGCACCTCCTCATTATTTAGGGTATGACGGAAAGGTTAACAACGCAATAGTTATGAGTGGTTGCGAAATTTACGGTACAGTTGAAAATTCCGTTTTAGCAAGTGACGTTGTCGTTAAAAAAGGTGCTATAGTTAGAAATAGTATCATTATGTCAGACGTAGTTATCGACGAAAACGCTGTTGTTGACTACGCAATTATTGATGAAAAAACTAAGATAGGAAAGGACGCAAAAATTGGTGCTGACGTTGAGGGTAAAAAGAGAAAAATAACCGTTCTTGGTAGAAATATTAACGTTTTAGATGGTGCGGAAGTTACTATGGGACAAATAGTTGACCAAGACGTTGTTAAGGAGGAAAAATAATGAAAGCAGTGGGCATAATTTTTTCAAATATTCACGATGCCAACGTGCCTGAACTTGCACGAATTAGAACGCTTGGCTCAATTCCTTTTGGTGGAAGATATAGGCTTATAGATTTTCCTCTATCAAATATGGTTAATTCTGGGATAAACACCGTTGGTATTATCACCAAAAGCAACTATCAATCGTTAATGGACCACGTTGGAAGTGGTAAAGATTGGGACTTAGCAAGAAAGGACGGTGGCGTTATTATATTGCCTCCTTATGGAGACGTTGAAAGTAGCAATCTATATAATTCACGCTTAGAGGCGTTAAAAAACGTTACTAATTTCCTTTTTAGAGCAGACGAAGATTACGTTGTTATGACTGACTGTGACACTGTTTGTAGAATAGATTATAACGACGTTATCGAACATCACATAAAAAATAAAGCAGACATCACTCTCGTTTTTAAGAGAAGAAAACCTAATTTTGACGAAAAGAAGGCTACGATTTTTGAAATTGACGAAAACAAGAGAATTACGGGAATTAACTATTCTACCGAGTCAAGCGATAAGGAATACAATATTTTTTCAAACATTTTCGTAATGAAAAAGAGTTTACTGCAAAATATCGTAATGGATAGCATTGCCCATAATAAAAATCATTTTATGACTGACGTTATTGCCGGAAATCTTGACAGTATGAAAGTTGTTGGATACTATCACGAGGGATTTTATGCGGGAATTACTTCTCTTCAAGCATATTACGAGAGTAACCTTGCATTACTTGATGCCAAAAATCGTAATCAATTATTTGGTGATAGAAGCGTGTTTACTAAAATTAGAGATTCTGCTCCCACAAAATACGGTAACGGGGCAATAGTAAAAAATTCAATGATTGCAGACGGATGTATTATTGAGGGGGAAGTGGAAAACAGTATAATATTTAGAAACGTTAAAGTTGGTAGAGGTACAGTCGTTAAAAACAGTATTATAATGCAAAACACCGTCCTTGGTGAAAATTCTACCATTAATTGTATAATTGCCGATAAAAACGTTACTGTTAAGGATAGAAAAGTGTTATCGGGTAGCGAAAATCATCCCTTCTACATAGGAAAAGGAATAATGATATAAGGAGTAAGTTATGGCTAATACAAAAAAGGCAACCACAAGTAAAACTTCCGAAAAAAAGACTACGAAAAGAATTCCTAAGATAAAAGTAATTGATAGAAAAAAGATAATATTTTTAGCATCGGAGGCTGCACCGTTTATTGCAACGGGTGGTCTTGCAGACGTAATTGGTTCTCTTCCTAAATCTCTTGCTAAAAGAGGTAATTTAGACGTTAGCGTTATTTTGCCACTTTATAGCAATATTTTAGAAGATTACAAAAAAGATTTTAAGTTTTTAATGAGTTTTAACGTTTCCGTTGGTTGGAGACATCAATATGCTGGCGTTTTTTCTTACGAATACGAGGGCGTTACCTTTTATTTTATCGACAACGAATATTACTTTAAGAGAGAGGGTAGTATTTACGGATTTTATGATGATGGCGAGAGGTTTGCTTTCTTTTCAAGAGCATCGTTAGACGCTATTGCAAGACTTGATATTTACCCAGATATTTTGCATTGTAACGACCATCAAACTGCCGCCTCAATTATATACCTTAAAGGGATGTATTATGGTGACGAAAAGTTTAGAAAAATCAAAACGATTTTTACTATTCATAATATTGAATATCAAGGCGTATACGATATGTTCACTTATGGGGATTTATTTGGTTTTCCAGAAAGCATTAAATCTTTTATTGAATTTAACGGCGCAGTTAACTTAATGAAAGGCGCAATTGAAATGAGCGATATTGTTTCAACGGTTAGCCCGTCTTATGCAAACGAAATAAAAAATCCTTTCTTTGCGCACGGTTTAGAAGATATTATTTGCAGAAATCAGCATAAATTAAGGGGAATATTAAACGGAATAGACGTTGATTATTATAATCCCGAAACAGATAAATTTATTTTCAAAAATTATTCTACCGATGATCTTTCTGGTAAAAAGATATGCAAGGCAGAGCTTCAAAAAATGTTATCTCTGCCCGTTCGAGAAGACGTGCCTATTATAGCCGTTATTTCTCGACTCGTTTCGCATAAGGGCTTAGATTTAATTAGAGCAGTAATAGAAGATTTGCTCGTTTCAGACGTACAACTCGTTATCCTTGGAAAAGGTGAGGTTGGGTATGAAAACTTCTTTACCCACGTTTCTCACTGCTATAAAGGAAAATGTGCTACTATAATTGCTTATAATCAAGATTTGTCAAGGAAAATCTATTCTGGGGCAGATATGTTTTTAATGCCGTCAAAAATGGAACCTTGCGGTCTTTCACAAATGATTGCAAGTAGATACGGCACAGTGCCCATCGTTAGGGAAACTGGTGGGCTTAACGACAGTATAAAGGCATATACGGGAAGTGAGGGTAATGGATTTACTTTCCACGATTATAACGCTCACGATATGCTTTATACCATAAATCACGCTATAAAAACGTTTAAGGATAAAACGGCATGGGCAGACGTGCAAAAAAGAGCAATGACTTCCGATTTTTCTTGGCGTTATCAGGCTGGGGAATACGAAAAATTATACGAATTATAAGTTATCTTGCTAAGGAGTAACAAAAAAATGAATTTAATTACCGAAAAGGATGCGCTAAAATTAATTACCGATAAATTAACGAGATATTTCGGAGTTTCTAAAAACGAGGCGAATAAAGAGCAAATTTATAAAGCCGTTGTAATGTGCATCCGTGATATTTTGCTTGAAAAAAGAGGCGCGTTCCATAAAAAATATCGTTCTAAAGGCGCTAAGAGAGTTTACTATCTATGTATGGAGTTTTTGCTCGGTAGGTCGCTTAAAAATAACGCATATAATCTTGGCGTTAGCGAGGCTTTCAATAACGTTTTAAAAAATGAATTTAATATTTCTATGGAGGATTTATACGACCAAGAACCGGATGCTGGGCTTGGAAACGGTGGCTTAGGTAGACTTGCCGCTTGTTTTATGGATGCATTAGCCTCCGGCGATTATCCTGCAATGGGATATTCTATAAGATATGAATATGGTTTATTTAAGCAAAAAATTGTTGACGGTTGGCAAATGGAACTTCCAGATATCTGGCTACCAGGTGGCGAAGTTTGGCTAACTCAACGTCTTGATAGAAGTTATAAAGTTAGATTTGACGGACATATTGAAGAAAATTGGACGGAAAAAGGGCTTGAAATCAATCACTACAACGCTCAAGAAGTTGAGGCAGTTGCCTACGATATGATGATTTCTGGTAAAGACGGTGAGGCTGTTTCCGTGCTTAGATTATGGAAAGCACAAAACATCCATAAATTTGATATGAACGTGTTCTCTCAAGGCGACTATATGAGAAGTATGCAAGAGGATAACGAGGCAGAACTTATCTCTAAGGTTTTATATCCCTCTGACAATCATTTTGAGGGTAAATCTTTAAGATTAAAACAACAATATTTGCTCGTTTCTGCTGCTCTTCAAGATATTACGGGGGAGCATAAGAGAAGATACGGTTCGCTTGACACTCTTCCCGATAAAGCGGCTATTCATATTAACGACACTCATCCCGCACTTTGTATTCCAGAACTTATGCGTATTTTAATTGATGAAAACGGTTATCAATGGGAAAAAGCGTGGGATATCGTGTGCAGAACTGTTGCTTACACAAATCACACTGTAATGAGTGAAGCGCTTGAAAAATGGAGTGAAGATTTAATTCAAAGAAGATTGCCGAGAATTTATATGATTTTAAAAGAAATCAATCAAAGATTCTGTGGTGAAATGTGGAATTTATTCCCCGGCGATTGGGATAGAATTAATAGGATGAGTATAATTTCGCATAACCAAATTAAGATGGCAAACTTATGCGTTATTGCATCTCATACCGTTAACGGCGTTTCGGCACTTCATAGTGATATAATAAAAAATAGTATTTTTAAAGATTTTTACGACGTTTATCCTAATAAGTTTACTAACGTTACTAACGGTATTGCTCATAGACGTTGGCTTTGTCAGTCAAACCCAGAACTTTCGTCCTTAATAACTGATTGTATTGGTGGTGGATTTGTTAAAGACGCATCTATTTTATCGGAGTTAAAAAAGTTTGAAAACGATAAAACTGTTCTAAATAGATTAAACGAAATTAAAAAGATTAAAAAAGAGCAGTTTTGTGATTTTGTAAAGAGAAAACAAGGTGTTATTATTAATCCTAACTCTTTATTTGACGTTCAAGCAAAGCGTATGCACGAATATAAAAGGCAACTCCTTAATGCACTTTATATAATTGATTTATATAATGAATTAAAAGAAAACCCCGATTTGCCCGTTCAACCAAAAACCTTTATTTTTGGTGCAAAGGCAGCGCCAGGTTATTATTTTGCAAAGCAAATTATTAAACTAATTTGCAATCTTTCTGAGGATATTAAAAAACATCCTAAAATAAATGAAAAGCTAAACGTTGTATACTTAGAAGATTACTGTGTTACCATGGCGGAAAAACTTATGCCTGCAACGGAAATTAGCGAACAAATTTCTCAAGCGGGAAAAGAAGCAAGTGGCACTGGTAATATGAAGTTTATGATTAACGGTGCGCTAACTATCGGTACGCTTGACGGTGCAAACGTTGAAATGCAAGAAGTTTGCGGAAAAGATAACATATTTATCTTCGGTTTAACGGCTAAAGAAGTTGATTACTTATGGAGTACGGGGTATAATTCAACGGAATTTTACGCCAACAATAAAAAACTTGAAAGAGTTATTAAATCTCTTAACGTTGGATTCAACGGTCAAACGTTTAGTGATATTGCAAATTATTTGCTTACGGGAAGCCCCGTTGCCGATCCATATATGTGTTTAGCTGATTTTGGAGCGTATTCAGATATTCACGCTAAGGTAGATTTGGTTTATCAAGA
>JAZSDD010000081.1:0-15642 GCA_045530945.1 Christensenellaceae bacterium | reverse complement strand
GCATATCGTGTTGATATTGACCAACACCTATCGATTTAACATCAATTTTTATAAGTTCTGCCAAGGGATCTAAAAGTCTTCTTGCAATGGAAACGGCACTTCTTTGAGCAGGCTCGAAATCAGGGAATTCCTCAGCCCCTAACTTGCTCGCACTGTAAACTGATGCGCCAGCCTCGTTTACAACGGCATAGGATACTGCTCTATCTAATTTTTTGAGAAGATTTGCAACGAATATTTCCGATTCTTTACTTGCCGTTCCGTTACCGATAGAAACAACTTCTACTCCGTGCTTATATATTAATTTAGTTAAGATTTGCTCAGCCTCTTCAATTCTGTTTTGAGGTGGAGTTGGGAATACTACTGCAGTATCTAAAACGTTGCCCTCTGCGTTTATTACTGCAATCTTACAACCTGTTCTATACGCAGGGTCAAGCCCTAAAATAGTTTTTCCTTTAAGTGGTGGTTGTAAAAGTAAGGGGCGAAGATTAACTTCAAACATTTTAATTGCTTGCTCGTTTGCGTTTTCGGTTAGATCAGCACGAATTTCCCTTTCAATAGAAGGGAAAATAAGCCTTTGATATGCATCTTCACAAGCAAAGGAAACAATATCACTACTCTCGTTTTTCCCCGTAACGTACTCTTGTTTAATAATATCGGTTAGAGTTCCCTCTTCAATAGTTATAGAAACTTTTAAGCAATCTTCCTTTTCACCACGGTTAACGGCAAGTATTCTATGAGAGGGGATTTTATCTGCCTTTTCAGAATAATCTTTATACCCGTCGTAAGTTTTAGAGTTTTCCGCCTCTAAAAGTTTACACGAAATCTCACCTTTAGAAAACAAAGTTTTTCTAAGCGTTTTTCTAAGTTCTGCATTATCAGAAACCCTCTCTGCAATAATATCAGATGCACCTGCTATTGCATCTTTAACGCTCTCAACTCCCTTTTCAACATTTATATACTTTTCTGCCTCACTATTAACGTCAATATTTTCTTGACCTAAAATTAAATCGGCAAGAGGTGTTAGCCCCTTTTCTATCGCAACGGATGCTCTCGTTTTCTTTTTCTGCTTATACGGTCTATAAATATCTTCAACCTCGGTAACCGTTTCCGCAGAGGCTAAAGATACCATAATTTCATCCGTCATTTTGCCTTGCTCGGTTATTGAATCAACAACCTTTTGTTTTTTCTCGTCTAAATTTCTTAAATATTTAAGCCTATCGGCAAACTCCCTTAAAACTTGGTCGTTACAAGAACCCGTTGCCTCTTTTCTATAACGGGCGATAAAGGGAATTGTATTCCCCTCGTCGATAAGCGTAATGATATTTGCGCAATGTTCGGTTTTTAATGAAAACTCTTTGGCAAGTTTAATTGAATAGTCACTCATTATTTAGTTTTCCCCTTTTTCTTTCTAATTTCTTTAACAGTTTTTTCATATCCGTTGTCAGACGGAACGTAATAAACTTTATCTTTTAATTTGTCTGGCAAGTATTGTTGTTCAACGTACCCACCGTAATTATGTGGATATTTATATTTACTTGCAAGTTCTTTATCTTTTTCACTGCCAAACACGGCGTTTTTAACCCACGGTGGAACGTTGTCGTCTTTAACCAAAACGGCATCTTCCCCCGCTAAATCCATTGCCGTAACTACCGAATTAGATTTTTCCGCTTCACACACGTAAATTATAGCCTGCGACAAGGGAAGTAAACCCTCTGGAAGCCCCATTTTTTCAAAGGCTAAAAGTGCGTTTGTTGCAATAACCATAGCCATAGGGTCAGCCATCCCAACGTCCTCAGAAGAGTGCGCAATAACCCTTCTTGCAATAAGCACGGGGTCGCACCCACCTTTAATTAGCCTTTGCATATAGTAAAGGGCGGCGTTAGAATCACTACCTCTTAAACTCTTGCAAAATGCAGATAGCATATCGTAATACATTTGCTCGTCAAATGATAGCGCCTTTTTCTGTATTGATTCTTCTGCGTCCTTTATTGTAACGTGAATAACCCCGTCAGAATTTGGTTCAGTGGTTAAAACAGCCATTTCTAAGGCGTTGAAAGCAACCCTTAAATCACCCGAAGATAGGCGCGCAATATGCTCTAACGCTTCCTTATCCATAATAACGGAATAGTTGCCAAGCCCTCTATCTTTGTCCTTTAAGGCGCGATTTAAGGCTGATAATACTTCTTCGTCAGAAAGCCTTTTAAGTTCAAAAATACGACAACGTGAAACTATAGCCGGCGTCATTGAAGCATAAGGGTTTTCAGTAGTAGAACCGATAAAAATTATATCGCCCTTTTCAATTGACGGAAGCAAACTGTCGCTTTGAGTTTTATTAAACCTATGGCACTCGTCTAAAAGTAGGTAAGTTTTTTTACCGTATAGTTTAAGGTTGGTTTTAGCCTCGTCAACAACCCTTTTCACGTCCGAAACACCAGATGAAACGGCGTTTAACTTAACGAATAATCCAGAAGTACTATTAGCAATTACGTTTGCAAGGGTGGTTTTACCACTACCTGGAGGCCCCCAAAAAATACAACTTCCGAGATTATCCATTTTTATTGCTCTCCTAAGGAGAGAATTCTCAGAAACTATGTGTTTTTGACCAACGTATTCACTAATATTGCGTGCTCTCATTTTCTCTGCTAAAGGCACGTTCTTTTTTTCCGTTTGCAAATCAAATAAATCCATAATAATATTTTAACATATCCCATATTTTTTTTCAAGGGATAATATAATAAAAGTATGATAAAAGCATTAATTAAAATCAAAGATTTCGCACTGTTTTTTCTCCTTTTATTTTTTGCAATTTTGCTTGCTGTAAACAAACGTTTTACAATGCTTACAATCGAAGGTGTAAAAACCTATTTTGCCACCCTCTTCCCCTCTCTTTTTCCATATCTTTTTATAAGTTCACTTCTTTGCCTAACTAAGGGAGCAGGAAAAATTGCAAAACTTCTATCCCCCCTTTTCAACAAGGTTTTTAACGTTAGTGGTGCGTGTGGATATGCGTATCTTATTAGCATAATCTCCGGCTACCCTATCGGTAGCATTATGGTTTCAGAATTTAAAAGACAAAACTTAATATCAGAAGTGGAGGCAGAAAGAGCATCTGCGCTTTGCTCAACCTCTTCCCCCTCTTTTATAATAAACGTGGTTGGGGGATATTGCTTTAATAGCGTAAAGATAGGGTTACTATTATATTTAAGCCATATACTTTCTTCACTTTTTATCGGGGTGATTTTTTCTAAATATAAAAAAAATGACAAAAGTAACGATTTTAATTTTACTATAAAGCAAACTGATAACGTTATATCTGAAGCAATAACTTCTTCGATAAACTCCGCACTTTTCGTTGGTGGGTTTATTACGCTTTTTTACCTTTTTACCGAAATTTTATATAATATTGGCATACTTAATTTGCCGATAGGCTTTTTAACGTTGCTTTTTAAGGATAGCGAGTTAGCAAAATCAACGATTTTCGGTCTATTTGAAAGCACGAAAGGCTTTAAGTTTTTGTCATTATTACCTAAAAATAGATTGAGTTACTGTGTAAGTTCCTTTCTTTTAGGGTTTTCCGGTCTATCAATAATAATACAATCAACCTCTTCATTAAAAAGGGCAAAAATAAAAACCGCCCCTTTCCTTTTTTCAAAGGTCTTATCGGCGGTTTTGAATTTATTATTTTCTCTTATTTTTTCTCTATTGCTTTTTTAATTAATGGGTAGGCGTTTTCAGGAACTAACGAATAAAAATCCTTTCCCTTACTTATCAACTCTCTAACAAAAGTTGAACTCAAGTTTTCCTCTCCCTCTTTTGCTTTTACGTATTCTGTTATAAGGCTTGGATAAATGGTTTTAGAAAGTCTTTCGTTTTCCTTTTCGTATTCTAAATCAGCATTGTTTCTAATCCCTCTAACAAGCACTTTTACACCCATTTTTTTCATATAGTCAACGGTTAAGGTGTCGTAACTATCAATGGTAACAAAAGGACAATCCATAAAGGCGTTTTTCAAAAAAGAAAGCCTTTCATCTAGCGAAAAATAGGGGATTTTTTTAGGATTAATACCAATTGCCACTATTATCTTTTGATATTTTTTACTAAGTTCAATAACCGTGTCGTAATGCCCTTTAGTGATAGGGTCAAACGTACCGGCAAATAAACAAGTTTTCATTTTTATTCCTCTTTTCTAAAAAACGAAAAATGTGCTCTCCCATACTTTCTTTTATCGTATAAAACTAAGCCTTCAACATCACTTTCATATGGTTTTTCATCTTCTAAAATAACTATACCGCCTTTTTTTAATGAGCCGTGAGCCAAAACTAACGCATTTTTAGTTATATCGGCATTATACGGTGGGTCTAAAAATATAATATCAAACTCGTTTTGAGATTTTTGCATTAAAAATTGAGCGTCTCCAAAAACCACCGTTGCGTTACTTGGCGAAGAAACTTTTACTAAGTTTTGCTTTATTAAATTAACGCTCTCTTTATTTAGGTCGTTAAAAACAACCCTTTTTGCACCTCTTGAAATTGCTTCAATCCCAACTGCGCCCGTTCCCGAAAAAGCGTCTAAAAAAACACTTTCTTCAATTCTATCACGCAATATGTTAAACAAACTTTCTCTAGCAAAGTCTGAAGTGGGGCGAACTTTTTCCCCTTTGAATTCAGCAAGTTTCCTGCCTTTTAGCGTTCCACCGATAATTCTCACTTTTTCTCTCCGTGAAGTTCTTGGTTCATTTTTCTAATTTTTTCCTGCTGTAATCTACGGTGTCTTGCTCCTATAACGTAAGGTATCCCCGTCATAAGAGGAAAAGCAACTAAAATAATGCCCGTGCCTATAAAAAAGCCAAGTTCGTTTGTGCTTTGGTAAGTTCTACCTATTGAAAAGAACACCCCGTAAATCATTTCGCAAAGAATAGAAACCCTACTAACGTCACCCCTCGGAAATGAAACAACGTGTAAAAGAAACATTATTATTAATGGAATACAACATATAAGCCCAACGACAAAGCCTTTCCAAGCCCCATATTCCTTAGTCGCGTCAAAGTCTACAATTTTTCCCGTTTCCACCATATACCTTCTTTGAGAATTGTTGGAAAGCAAAACCCCATAAGCATCTTGTCCTTCTTTTAGCATAACAGCAGATAATAATACAAGATAAATAAGCATAAACGCAGCACTTACCAAACTCTTTACAAAGGGGGTAAACCCATCTATGCTTGCTATTGCAACAGTACTGAACGCAAAGCACGCCAAGTATACCAAAGGCACGATAATAAGTCTTAATAAATATTTCATTTTTTACTTCCGTTAAATTAATTTTTGCCAACGCTTTTGGCTTTTATTACATTATACCTTATTAAGTAAGTTATTTGCAAGCAAAATATTATTTTTGCACTTTTTTTGCTTAGGGAAATAATTTGTAATATAATAAAAAAACGCCCTAAAGCCGAGTCCCTACAAGGGATTCGGCAACTAAATAAATCCGTGAACGGATTTGTGATATTTGTCTAACGACAAGTGATATTGCTACGCAGTTATATTCGCCTTACGGCGAGTTATGGATTTATTTAATATAACCGTGACTGCAAGTCGCAATCTAACGCAAAACTTGTTTTGCATATCACTTTTAGCCACAAGGCTAAAAATATAACTCATATATGTTTAATCTTTTGTGGATATGAAAAGCACACTACATTTCACTTTTAGTGAAGTATAGTGTGCTATACTTTTATTAGGAACAAAAATTCCCTAATAGTAACTGTCTAATGAGAGCGTTTTTTGTTTTTACATTGTTTTTTTACCTTGATTATAAATTTCCATAATCAGTTTATGTGTTTTTAAAGCCTCTTCTCCACTAATTTCAAGTTCTTCTTTTCCCAAAACGGCGTCATAGAACTGTCTAATCATTCTAACGTGTTGAAAACCCCAATAATCTTTTCCACCAGAAGCAACAAGTTCAGTTTCCTCTGTCTTTGCGCTTTCTACTCTGCCGTCATTATAATAAATGGTCGCATAGTCGTAACTTAAAACCACCTTGCCTTTTTCACAACAGAAATTGATGGTTATAGGCTCGTCACACGCATAGTTGTTCATACAATAAAAGCCGTATTTAACACCGTTCTTAAAGGTGATAAGCCCCTCTGCGCTATCTTCTACAGCAACTATATCATGCCCTCTATTAGCCATTGAGCAGGATACTTTCTCTACTTCGCTATTTATAATCCATCTAACAAGGTCGATACTGTGAATGGCTTGGTCTATTACAACTCCACCACCCTCTTTATCCCAAGTTCCTTTCCAATCACTACTCAAATAGTATTCGTCTGGTCTCGACCAAGTAAGGATTGAAGATGCCGAGAGAATTTTACCTAATTTCCCACTTTCAACAGCCTCTTTAACAAATTCTGATGAATCGTTATATCTACACTGAAAAACCACTCCAAATAAAACACCTTTTTCTTTTGCTTTATTTACTGCATTTTCAGCGCTTTGATAATCCACGTCCATAGGTTTTTCCGTTAAAACGTGTATTCCCTTTTCAAAAGCATAGCAAGCAACTTTAGAGTGAAGATTGTGTGGCAAGCAGATATGAATAGCGTCTAATTCCTCGTTATCTATCATTTCTTCATAAGAATAATACGCCTTTGCCCCATATTTTTTTGCAACATCATCAGCTCTATCCTTTTTTATATCTGCACACGCAACGACCAAAGCGTCGTCCATAGATGCGATAGATGATAAATGCATTATAGAAATTCGCCCGCATCCAACAATGCCAACCCTTAATTTTTTCATAAGTCTACTTTTACTCCGCCCAAGGATTTTGATTTTATTATTGCATCTCTTATCTTCATAAGTTCTAACGTTTGCTCTTCGCTAGTAGAACATTTTCCGCTTTCAAAAAAGCAAAGAACGTCTTCCATTTGGTTGCCAAATATATCAGAAGCAACGTTTATATATGCAGAACGACCTTTATCGGTGGGGTAAACGAAGAAATTCAAATAATCTCCTCCCGTACTCATAGCCATAGTGGCTTTTCTATTGTCGCTATAAGTAATTTCTGCCCAGTCTTGATCTCCCCTACCTTGCCAGCAAACGGATTTAGCACCAACACCCATAGTTTTTAGAATAATTTCAAGGTAATGAACGCTATAATCTTCTACGCTAACGCCACTTCCTAAAACTAAAACAGAGTCTGCCGTTCCGTTATATTCTTTAAGCTCGGTAGCATAACGTAGTGCAGATGATGAGAAAATCTCTACCCCGTTCTCTTTTGCTAATTCAAAAATTTTCTTTGCTGAATCATAGTTTTCTGCAAACGTTTTGTCAATAAACGTACGTTTTTTTGCCTTAAAAACTTCCTTTGCATACCCCAATTTACATTCAGCATTATCAGGTGCAAATATAATAACGTAATCTACCTTATCAGCAAGTTCTGAAATGGTTGCGCATTGTTCTACGCCGTGTTTTTCGCAAAATTCAGCAGTAGTAAGTCCACCCTCTTTATCTTTTTCTGCCCAAACGTGAGTTACCTTAAAATCACTCCCGTTTTTTTCGTTAAGCATATTAATGCTCTTAAATGCACGATGAGCGTGAAACTCGTCTAAAAAATAATCAACGTAGCCAATCTTTTTCATTATAATTTAATCTCCTTTTGCTTATCGGAAGATTTATAAAGAGTATCTAAAAGACGCATAGTTTCTAATACTTTATCAATTCTATTTCTATTTACTTCACCAGACTTTATAGAATCAATAAACGCACGGTCTTCTAAATATCTCATATCAGGTCCTTCAGTATCAGGGATAGTGGTTTCTAAGGTGTCACCATCAAAGAACTCGAATTTATCCCAATAATAGAATCTTGCACCTGCCTTATCACCTAAAATATCAATATATTGTTCATTTTTTTCAATGTTTTGCGCCCAAGCACCGTTAAAAGATATGCTTGCCTTGTCAGTACGAATATGTCCTGAAATAAAATCGTCAACGTCGTTTACACCCGTTTCAACGTTTTTAGTATCTTCAGCCCACATCTTCTTATATTTATAAGATTTCATATCTTTTGCTAACGCAGTGTAAGCATTACAAGTAACCGTTTTAAGTTTTGCGCCACCAAGAACGTATAAAACTATGTCAAGGAAATGTACGCCCCAGTCGATAAGAACGCCACCGCCAGATTCTGCTTTAGTAGTAAACGCACCACCAAGACCAGGTATTGAACGGCACGCTCTAAACGAAACGTATACGTGATATACGTCACCAAACTTGCCTTCTTCAACCCATTTACGCATAGTTTCAACAGCGGTATAATATCTGTTGCAAACACCAATATCTAAAACTTTGCCCTGCTTTTTAGCTTCTTTTGCCATTTGAACGGAAAGTTTGTAGTTTGTAGTGATAGGCTTTTCGCAGAATACGTGCTTGCCTGCCTTTAATGCATCCATAGTTATAACGTAATGAGTGTAGTTAGGCGTTAACACAAAAACTGCCTCAACCTCTTCGTCTTGCAAAACTACTTTATAGTCTGCTACGGTTTGCTCAATAAATGGATATTTTTCTTTCATTTTGTTTGCTTTTTCTATCAAAATATCACAAGCATATTTTACCCTTACGTCCTCCATCTTCTGTAATGATGGGAAATGTGCGTTGTCGGAAATTCTTCCGCATCCAATTACTGCAATAGTAGTCATTTTTTTCTCCTTTATAATTAGTTATATTCTTATTATAAAAAATATGGAAAGATATGTAAATATCATTATTTAATCAATAATTTGTCATTTTTTAATTTTTTCTTCGTTAAATTCAAGTTTTTTGAAAAAATATTTATCATTTATTGACAATTGTGGTACTGAATTATATAATAAAAATGGTGACGATATGGAAAGCAAAACAAGATACCTTTTAAACAACGAGTTTTTTGATAAACCCATAAAGATAGGCTCAACACAAATCGTGCAACTTGGGCGTAGATTTTGCTCCCCTTCAGAGGAGATTAAAGCGCACGCACATTTAGGATGGTTTGAACTTACCGTTATTACTAGTGGCAGAGGCTCAATCGGAGCAAACGGAGAATTTTTTTCCGTTAATACGGGGGACGTGTTTATTTCTTTTCCATACGATTTGCATGAAATTAAAGCAAGTAAAAACGTTAAGTTAGAATATGATTTTTGCGCTTTCTTCTGCACCGACAAGGAACTACAAAAAGTATTAAAAAATTATGCAGAAACTCCATACGGTATGTCAAATCGTATAGTTCACAGCAACAAACTTGCTGAAATAATAAAAAGTGCATTGACGGAATATTCTGAAGAACCTAAACCCTATCGAGATCGTGCTTTAGAAAGCATTTTTAATTTATTGCTTATTACCCTTGTTCGAGCACTTTCAAACGTAAAAACTACCACGACTAACGTTTCTGAGGCAGAAATACTTTGTCTTAAAATAATGAACTACGTAGACACACACGTTTATTCATTATTAAATTTACAAGAAGTTGCTGTCGAATTTGGATATAGTTATGGATATTTGTGTGGATTTTTTAAGCGAACCACCGGAAAAAAACTTTCAGAATACTATCTAAATAGAAAAATGGAAACGGCAAAAGCATTAGTTATAGAAGGCAAGAAGAAAATAGGCGAAATTGCAGAATCCCTTAATTATTCTTTATACTCTTTTAGTAAAGCGTTTAAGGCTAAATACGGCGTTTCCCCTAAAGAAATGCAACTAAATCAAAAAGAATAAATACTCTTTTTTAATAAACACAAAAAAACGCTCTCAAATTGAGAGCGTTTTTTATTTATCGAAAGTTAATTACTTTCTTGGATTTTTAATATTAGCTTGTGCTCGTTATCTTTTGCCCTTAGCGACAAATTGCCCGTTTAATTTTAGGCTGTTATCACGATACTGTTATCCATATATTTATCCGCCGTAGCGGTTGTATTCAGTTTTAATTTTTTTAAGTTTTTCCCTTATCATTCTTATGTTATATAAACACCTTTACCGTCAAATCTTGCCATTGATTTGGTCTAAGCATACCGTCTTTTTCCTTTCTATAAGACCTTGCCGATTTATAATCAATCGTAAATTCCCATACTAACTTTTTCATATCGTTTGGCACGTCAATTAAGTCAAAATTCATATACCAATTAAAGCACGTTTCCGTTACGGGAACAATGGTATGAACGAACTGTTTAATCACTTCTCTATCTACGTAGTGTTCGGTAAAATCCATTTTCGACAACAAGAAGTCTTCCACCTTTTTTGCAGGCTCTTCTTCCCCGTCTTCGTTTGGAACCATCCCCGCATCAAGAATACGCCTTTTGTTTATAAGTTCGATTTTCTCTTGCTCAATTTCCTTTTTGAGTTCTAAGTAAGATTCTTTCGGAATTTCGTCTTCCATGCGCATACGAGTTAAGCGTTTTAGTTTTTCGTCTAACTTTGATATCTCTTTATCAACCGTTGCCTTAATTTCCGCCGCTTTTTGATATTCTTGAAACACACCGATTTGATATAAAGACGACACGTTATTTAGAATATCTTTCTTGTTACCCCATAACCCTGCAAAAATATGCCTTGCCATCATTTCTAATTTCCAATCGCATATTTCTCTAAGATTACAACTTTTTGAATCGTCAATTCCTGCTTCAATTCTAACATCCTTAGAACCATAGTTAAGTTGGTTATAGCATTTATATCCATAGATGACTTCGCCGTTTTTATTCTTGCGCCATTTGTTTTTGCGCATTTTATAACCGCATCTACATTTTAATTTCTTCGTCCAAACGTCGCTACTTTCGTGAATGCCCGTTTTGTGAATAACTTCCCCGTTTTCCGTACGGAATTTACTATACCTAGTTCGTTGAAGTCTTATCTGTTTACAACGTTCCCATTGCTCTTCGGATATAATCGGCTCAAAATCGCCTTTTACGTAAAGATAGGTATCTTCGTCACGGTTTATAATAATTTTTTGGTCAAGGAAATTATTTCTTCGTGATTTTAAGTACGCAGGATAGCCTTTATAGGTTGAGTTATGTAGTACTCGTGATACTTTTGCGTTTTCCCATCTAACTAACCCCGAACTATCTTTTCTTTTACGTCGTATCATCTCGTCACGAATTTGAGATATTCCTTTGCCTGCCGAATACATATCGTAAATCATACGCACCGTTTCGGCTTGTTCTTCGTTGATTACGTAAGTTCCTTTTGCCTTGTCCCTATCATAACCAAGAATATTACCGCTTCCATACAAAACGCCCTTGTCTCTACTGATTTTTTGCCCCGCGCGAACACGCTCTGAAATTTTTCGACTTTCTTCTTGCGCAAGCGTTGCCATAATCGTAAGCCTTAGTTCGCCGTCTCCGTCCATCGTCCAAATATTGTCTTCTACAAAATAGACTTCAATGCCGTACTCTTTTAATTCTCTCGTAACCACAAGCGTATCAACCGTGTTTCTCGCAAAACGACACACTTCCCTCGTTACGATTAAATCAAACTTCTTTTGTTTAGCGTCTTGTATCATCCTTAAAAATGCAGGTCGCTTTTTCGCTTGCGTTCCCGTAATCCCTTCGTCGATATATTTCTTAATAACATACCAATTAGGATTTCTACCCGCCACGTCGTCGTACCATTGCATTTGATTTTCTAACGCCGATAATTGCGCTTCGTGTTCCGTGCTTACTCGTCCGTAGAAAACCACTCTTCTTTGCCTTGCCCTGTTAAAATTAACGTTAGTGGGCATTACCATTCCGTTTTCAATCAAGTTAAATCGCCTCCTTTAAATAATTTATTTTGCTTTACTACACTTTCCCCAAACTGAGTACGCTTCTTTTCGATTTTGGCGTATTCTCGCTCGTCAATCATTTCGTTATCACGCATAATCTCTAACATCTTAAACGCGATAATCTTATTTAACACCTCCATATTTATTTTTGACTTGTCGATTTTCTCCACCTTTTGGGCATTGTAGCAACCTTGATTTTCCACTTCATTATTTAATTTTTCTTCTCTTAAATTTAATTCCTTATAATTCAATTCTCCTTATTTTTTATTTTATAGGGGGTTATCCGCACTTTTAACGGAAAGATAAGTACGAATGCCCTATGCAATCATTTTTCTCCTTATTAATTCCCGACATTACGGGTGTATTAAGCACATATAGTGTCCCGCTGTTATTTGCTTTCTTCAAATTCTTTTCTTAGCGTTTGATATCCTAATCTAATCAAATCTACTTTTGAAATTCTTTTTTGTTTTAAGAAAGCCATTATTTCATCGTGCTCTTTCACAGGAAGTCTCGTGTTAAACTGTCTTGTTGCTTGCTCGCGCTCTTCCTTATGCACGATTTCATACTTAATTCTTGCCTTTTGTTTTGGCGTTAATTGTTTTTCCATTGTATTTTCTCCTTAAATATAAACTATTTCGCTTAAAATCTCTTCTTCAATCACTTGTTTCATAGCGTTAATTCTTTTAACGTCTTCCAAGTAATTGCCCGTTCGGCGATATTGTTCGCTTTTAGAAAGTTTGTCCCACATAGTATCATACAAATCTTCTGCGGCTTTATCTACTCCGTGCAAGTATTCAGGCAACTGCCCTGCTAAACTTAACAATTTACCGAAGTTATGCTCTTCAATATACTGTTTCGCAAGCGTTCCATACTTGCCGTAAACGTGCTTTTTAGGTTTAACTGCCTGTTGATAGATTTTAATTTCTTCCACAGTCAACCCTTCGCCCAAATCCGCCTTTTTAATGATTTCTTCTACGTTCATAAAACCCTCCCTTTAATTTATTGTAGCAACATTATACCGTGATATCACGAGATAGTCAAGCTGTTTTATATTCTTTTGAGAAAATAGTTTTATCTTAATAACAAAAGTGCCATTGCAATACTTTGCGCAAATAGAAGTATCGGCGTAGCCCAAAACATAAACTTTCTAAAACCGCCTTCCACTTGCATTTCTTCGCGTTGTTTTCGAATTTCTTCTTTAGTTCTTCTCAGTTCTTTATTTAGCCCTTCTGCTCCTTCGTTTATTTTTGCTACTGCCATATCCGTTGCATCTTTCACTCTGTCGTTTAATAGTTTTGTAGCCGAATCAATCGCCTTTCCCATAGCTGTGCTTACAAGGCGCTCGATCTCCGTTACTGTTTCCGTTATCTGGTTGAGTGAGAACTCTATCTCCTTCGCTAATCGGTGATTGCTCCTTTTCACGTCGTCTATCAGCTTCTCTACGCTTTCTTTCAGCTTCCTCTCTAGCCTTTCGTTGTACAATTCTACGTTCTTCACTTGCTGCGTCAGTTCCTCGACTCGCACATTCAGCCTCAAAACTAAGTCGTTGCATTGCTCGTTCGATACTGCTAAGGACTTCAATAGCATTGCTTCTCGTGCCTCCGCCGTTAATCGTTTTACTTCTTCGCACAGTTCTAATGCCGGCGGGTTGTGCGATAAATCCACCGGTTCGTCCTGTAATATGGGTTGAGGACGCTCTCCCGTTATTTTGTTTATCAAGTTGTTTTATTACCTCCGTTTTACTATAATTTGTTCCGAGCTTTTCCCCTCGGATAGGTTTTTGTTTTTCAGGATGAAGATAAGAATAATCCTTTCCATCCCTTGTGATTTTTACGCCGTAACACTTTTCAAGATATTCCTTGAACTTGTCGGGCGTGGTTGTGTTTTTAGTTGCTTCTGCAATTACTTCTCGTAGTTCTTCTTTCCAACTCGTACCGCCTTTTAGCATAATCTTCTTTTCAATTGCCGTTCTACTGTTCTTACCACGCTTTCTAAAATCCGTTTCGGTAAACCCGTATTTCTTCCCTATCCTATTAGCTTCGTCTTTCATCTTCACGTAATCTTGTTTGTTGAACTGCAATTTCTTACCCGTTATCGGGTCCACCGCGTTTACGACAATATGGCTATGTACCGTTTGCGTGTCCGTGTGGGTAGCGATTACGCACTCGTAGTTTTGAAATAATTTTGCCGTAAGTTCTTCCGCGTAGGCGTGAGCTTTTTCGGGTGAAACGTTATCTTGGCGCGCGCACGATAATTTACAATGATAATATTTACGCTCGTCAAACTTATCCCCTTTACCAAACCGACTTGCCGTTTCTTCAAACTGCTTGGCGTAGTCCTCGTCTTCAAAAAGATTCCTTACCGACACTATCTTTGCTTTCTTCTCATCGGTTACGTAAGCTATCCCGTTTTTCGGTTTTGCTTTGCTTGCACTACACTTAAAAAGCGGCATTACCCACCTCCGATTGCAATAGATATTTTGCGGTATAGTTCTTTCAGACTTTTGATACACGCTTTGATTTCTTCTTCCGTAGCCAAACCGTTATAACTCTTTCTTGCCACTTGATTGAGATTGTTTCCTTGCCGTTTTAGTTCTGCCAAAATCTCGTTGCCGTTTTCTATTACGGTAATCGGCTTGTCAGTAATTGACCGAATTACAAAGTCCGTTATCGTCAGTCCGCTTTTAGCTATTGCTGTATCTATTAAATTTTTCTCTTGTTCGCTTGCCCTAAAATTGTAGGCAAATGGTCTTGTTCTTCTTGCTATAATTTCTCCTCCTTTTATTTTTTTTGTTATTTGGGGTATTAGGGGTTTCCCCTAACGAGGCGATTTGAAAAATCGTGTATTTGGCAAGACAAATACGTTCCTCGCTATATCGACGAAACCAACCATACCCATTTCATATTAAATTGTATTTTGGACGTAGAAAAAGCCCGACAGTTTATCACTGTCGAGCTTTCATTTCCACGCTTTGGGAAAACGGGTTCTATTACGCCGATTACTCATTTTTAATTTTTGGCAAGCCGTTCCCTTTCATAGAAAGGGAAAACGTTGATTTTTGAGCATCTCGTTATAAACTCGCTCTTTCACTTTTTACCATTTTCTTGCGAATTTCTTACCATATACGATAATGTTTCCATTTCTATTTTCTTCAACAAAACCTATAGGCGAACCACCCTTAAGCATAAATTCCTTAAAGTGATGAGCATTAACTATCGGCGCATAAATTCGCCAATCGGACGGACGATTCTTTTCGTAATAACGTGCCACGAATATAAGCACGTTTCTACTCGTTAGCCACTTTGAAACTTGTCTATCTCTCTCAGCTTTCTCTTCTTCTATCCTTTCGTAAAGGACTTCCCTTTCTTGGTCATCAACTACACGAAGTTCCATATACAAACGGTCAATTCTCTTTCTATACTCTTCGCAAATTTCAATGATTTTATCTCTATGCCTATAATCCGTAGCATTATTAGAAGTTGTATTTTCTCCCACTACCCAAGAAATAGGCATATAATTTATTCTCTTTCGCTTACCCTTTAAGAAGTTGAATTTTCTAACGGCTTGGTAGATATAGTCCATCGCCGTATCGTAAAACTCGTACTCGTTATCTTTCCCCTTTTCGTCTATCTCCTTAAAGAAAATAGGCGCAGGTCGATTATACTTTTTACGCAACGCAGAAAGTTCTTTTCCAACGTTTACGTTATCGTAAGCGCGCTTTGCTTTATCTATTTCTAAGCCCGATAAAACGGCAAGTTTACAAACGTCGTTATAAATCCCCAAGATTTTCTCTACGGGCGCGCCGTGATGGATTTCGTTCCATACAATACTGTTTAACTTTTGCGAAAGGTTTACTATC
>JAZSDD010000028.1:0-14965 GCA_045530945.1 Christensenellaceae bacterium | reverse complement strand
GTTAGAATAAAGAACGTTTCTATTTCCGTCTTTTGTGGTTATCGTTCCATATTTATCTTTATCTCTTGTTCCACCGTAACTACCGTCTGCATTTAAGATAAAATGAAGTTCGGGGTGAGGTTGCTTATAAGAAGTATCTCTATCAACTCTTTCAAAATTCGGCTCTTGATTCATGTTTATGAGTATCATTTGCTCAAAATTAGAGCTTTCACCATTTGGCGCTACTTCTTGTAGCCAAACGGAAAATCTACCAATTGTGCAAGTAGAATAACCATCTTGATAATGGTCCGAAACGTCAAAAGGATCGGCAAAAATAACGGTATCATCGAGATAGTCTTTCGTTCCCATTTGGTCAATACCTATAATTATTTTCCAACCAAAGTCTGCAGGTGATTGATATCTTGTAAGTAAAACGTTACCCTTTCCGAGGTCATCCCTAAGAGCAAAAGTCATCTCATTTTGTGCTTTTTTTGAAAGCCCAAAATTATACCCTTCTTCCGCTTTAATTCCTGAGTCTAAATAATTGATAAACTCTTCTAAATCTTTTTCATTAATATCTGTATCCTTTACTGAAACGCCCTTAAATTCTTCGTACTTTTGCATTAAGGATAATTCGCTAAATTCTCCACTTATATCCTCGCCTCTACGATTAAATAAAGCAACTAAACAAGCAAACGCTGAACTGTTTTCCATAGTTTGTTGATATCCCTTAAAGTTTGGATGTAGTGTTAAAGGATAATCTTCGTTAGTTGACTTCATATTGTAAAAATCGTTAACGGTAAAATAAGGCGAATCAAGAACGTCTAACTCGCCGTTCTTTGGTGCACCTTTTCCATATAATTCTTCGTTTAACGAGCCACCGTAACTACCGTCTGCATTTAATATTAAATGCTTTTCAATAGGATTGCTTTCAGCTTTTGCTATCCTTTCCGTTTTAGGAACGAATAGTGCTGACATAGCGCCAAAACAAAGCATTATTGACGTTAAAAAACATATTGCTTTTTTCATAATAATCTCCACTCCTTATGTATTTGCTTATATATTATAATGAATAATAGTTTTAAAGTCAATAAAAATAGCTTATTTAATTCTTATAGTTAAGCCGTAAAAAAGATATGGAGTTTTATTTATTTTTCTTAAAAAATCTTCTTTAATATTTAATTTTTTTGCCACTGAAAAATAGGTGTCCATAGGCATCACGGAATACAACTCTTCCCCCTCGGTAATAACAAGCATATCCCCCTCTAAAATTTCACAATCAAGCATATTTTCATCAATAACTGAAAGTGGGCAAGATTTAAATTTTTTACAAACGGAAAGGAGAGTATCTCCATTTTTTACTCTATATAAAATCTTTTTCATACCATTATTATATTTAAGTTTTTTCTCGAATAGAATACTTTAAGAGCTTATCAATAGCTCTTCAAAAATAAAGGAGAAAATACTTTGCGCAATTTTTTCAAAACGGTTGCGATAGTCACCGTTTTTTCTGTAAGCGAGAAGTTTTTAGGGTTCGTTTATAGAATATATATGTCACATAAAATAGGCTCTGAGGGTGTTGGAATTTACCAAGCATCTCTTTCTATGTTTGGATTTTTATTTACTTTAATAAGTTCTGGAATACCTATAACCGTTTCAAGACTTATGACCAAATATAAAGCGGAAAAAAACACTCTAAGAGTGCAAAAAGTAATAACAGCAGGACTTTTTTTATCACTCCTTTTATCTTTACCCGTAGTTCTTTTATTATTTGTTTTTAAAGGAAAATTGCCCTTAATTTTTGCGGACGATAGGTGTGTTAAAGTTTTTTTAATAGTCGTTCCGGGGCTAGTCTTTACCGCCGTATACTCAGTTTTACGAGGCGTGTTTTGGGGAAATAAAGACTTTCTTCCCTATTCTATAATGGAACTTTTAGAAGAAATTTGCATGATTTTAGTTGGCGTTATTTTAATTAACGGTGCAATTTCCGTTTACGACGGGGCGGTAAAGGCGGGAATTGCAGTAATACTTTCTTACATATTTTCATTTTCTCTTTCAGTAACCGTTTTCTTTATTAGAAAAAACAAACTTAAAAACCCCATAAAAGAATTAAAACCATTACTTATCTCTTCAACCCCCGTAACCATTATGAGAACAGTTGCCTCTCTTAGTTCGTCACTCGTTGCAATTATTTTGCCGTTAGGACTAATTAGTGCGGGGTTTTCAGAATCACAAGCAATGAGTTTATACGGTTCTGCAATAGGTCAGGCAGTGCCAATACTATTTATCCCGTCGTCACTAATAGGCTCGTTCACCTTAGTACTTATTCCGGAAATTTCAGAAAACTATTATAAAAAACGCAATAAAGAATTGAAAAACGATATTGAAAAATCCATTAATTTTACGACCCTTTTAACCTCTCTCTTCGCACCCGTATTTTTAGTGTGCGGAAAGGAACTTGGCGTTTTAGTGTTCAATAGCCACGAGTGTGGAAATTTTCTATCTGCCTGCTTTGGTTTAGTAATTTTTATGGGACTATCCGGAATAACCACAAGTATTCTCAACTCGTTAGGAGCAGAAAATAAAGTGCTATTTTTCTACGTTATAAACGGAATATTAATGTTGCTTTGCGTGTGGCTTTTGCCAAAATTTATCGGGATTTACGCACTTTTAGTAGGTTTTTGCTTTATTTACGGGCTAACTTCTATACTGAATTTAATGCTTATTAAAAAGAAAAGCGCAGTTAAACCTAAAATTTTCTCCTTTTTGCTTTATTCTATTCTCTTTATTATCCCCTCGTCGTTAATAGGGGTTATGGTGGAAAAAATGCTTTTGCCTATTTTGGGAAGTTTCTTTACAACGCTACTTTCTTCTATTATTATGATGGCATTTTCTCTCGCCCTATTCTTTGGCTTTAACCTACTTAATATTAACGTTGTAAAAGGCATTATTCCTTTCAAAAAAACTGAAAAAAAACACGCCTAATTGCTTTAAAAGTTTAACTTTTTGTGCTATACTTTAAGAAAAACTTACACTTTTTACTAAGGTATTTTTATGATTTTTTTAGGTTCAATAGTTAACTTTTTTACAATAATTTTGGGTGGAGTAATAGGAAGTTTACTAAAAAAAGGTATTCCCAAAAAAATTACGGATGCACTTTTAATGGGCATGGCTCTCTGCGTGCTATTTATTGGTATTTCCGGCTTAAATATTGGTGGAAACGTCAATGCGCTAATAGTTATCTTATCAGTTGCCATAGGCACTGTTATTGGTGAACTTATAAATATAGACGGGGCTACCGAGAAGTTTGGAAAATTTGTTGAAAGAAAACTAACTAAAAACTCGTCAGAAGAAAATACCGTTGGAAAAGGGTTCGTTAACTGCACTTTAATATTTTGCGTTGGCGCAATGGCTATAAACGGCGCACTTTTATCCGCTCAGGGTGACCACTCTATTTTATATGCTAAATCTATTATAGACGGAATTACTTGCGCAGTTTTTGCAACCACGTTAGGTATAGGTTGTATTCTTTCCGCTTTTACAACCTTTTTATATCAAGGAATTTTAACGCTTATCTTTTATTTTATATTAAACTCCGTTGACCAAACCAACTTAACCTATCAAACTATTATAACCCATGTGGGAACGGTTGGCTCTCTTTTAATTGTTTCAATAAGTCTAAATATGCTAAGCGTTACTAAAATTAAAACGGCAAATTTAATTCCCTCAATGTTTTTGCCAATTCTTCTTTGCCCACTGTTTGCGCTATTAGGAATATAAAAAATTTATAAAAATATTAAATCCCGAAACGATTTCGTTTCGGGATTTTTTTACTAATAATTTAACTTGAAATATTTTATTTTACCAATAATCGGCACGGCGATAAATAAAAGTGCATAGTTTACTAAACTATTATATATTTGACCTTCTATTATCAACCTCGTAAAAGCAAAGGTAGTATATGGCACTTTTTTTGCTGTCCTTATAATCCAAAGTACAGTAGTATTAATTCCAACCGTGCAAATTAAAAAAGTTAAAAGGGAAACGATTAAAAGTTTAACGTATATTTCCCCTTTGAATTTAAGGTTTATTCCATTAACCACTAATCCAGAAATTAAAGATACAACACCCATCGCTATCCCTATCCAAGGCACATAAAAATACCCAGCAGAATTATACAAAAACCCAACCAAGTCCCCCATAAAAGATGCAACGAATCCAAAAATAGGTCCTATCAATATTCCAGCAAAGGTAGAACAAAAAATAGTTAGAGAAAACTGAATTTCTGCAAACTTAATTTCAAAAAACATATTGCATACTACTAAAAGCGCCGTTAAAACGCCAACGTATGCAATTTTTTGCGTTTTTGACGCATTGTACAACAAGTCTGATAGCAAAAGTTTTTTTATTCCGTTTTTTTCCATAAAAAAATCTCCCTTAAATAAGTTAGAGAGACCGATACAGTTTTACCAAAATATAATTCGGTTAAATAGTAGCGGACGCATAAAGGCACCGCAAGGAAAACCCTTTTCGTTTGCAAACGACATCCCATTTTGCAACACTTTACGCACCTTTATTACTCTACGTTTTTTATTTTATCACAATATATGCGCATTCGTCAACAATTTTATATAAGTATAAAAAACACTTAATAAAAGATACTATTTTTATGACTGTAATTTTTATTAGAACGCTAATAATTTATCTAACCCTTGCAGTAATTATGAGGCTAATGGGTAAAAGGCAAATTGGCGAAATGCAACCGTTTGAATTTATAGTAACGCTAATTATTGCCGATTTAACTTGTATTCCTATGGCAGACGTTTCTATCCCTCTAATTTACGGAATAGTTTCAATGCTCACCCTATTTATCTTACACCAACTACTATCTCTAATTGAGCGTAGCGGACAAAAAGCCAAAAAAATTCTATCTGGAAAACCAAGTATCGTTATCAATAAAAACGGCGTTGACTTAACTGAGTTAAAGAAAAACAATCTCGGTGTAGACGACTTAATTGAATCTATGCGAGCGCTTGGATATTTTTCCTTAGACGACCTATCATATGCAATCTTTGAATCTAACGGAAAACTTTCCCCTATGGAAAACTTAAAAAGAGAAGAAAAACCAACCTCTCTTCCCCTTTTAGTTATAGACGACGGAAAAATTATAAAAGAAAATCTTTCGCTAATAAACTCAACTCAAAGCAAAATTACCGAGTTTATTGAGGGGCAAGGCGCAAAACTTAAAAACACCGAAGTGTTAACGATAGACGGAAACGGAAGAGCCTATTTTAAGCAAAAAAAGCAAAAATATAAAATTCTTGAATTTGCTTTATCGGAGGGCATAAAATGGTAAAAACCTTTATTTCAATGATTACAGTTAGCCTAATTTTATTTTTTGGGGCGTTATGGGAAGCAAATTTTATCGATAGACAGTTTAACGAATTTAGCGACGTTTTGTGCGTTCTTTACGAAAAGGTGGATGAAGAAAGCGCAACCATCGACGACGTGTATGCCGTTCAACAAAACTGGTTAGAAAAAAAGAGATATTTGCACATTTTTATCCCCCACACGGAAATTAAAGAAGTTGACCTTTGGCTATCAGAGTCAGCCACGCTCGTGCGTGATAAGGAGTGGGAGGATGCAATCTCTAAGATAGAGGTATTAAAAGAACTATCAGAGCAAATCCCCAAAACATTTTCTCTAAGAATAGAAAACGTATTATAACCCCCCATATAAATAGGGAAATCACCACTTAAAGTGACGATTTCCCTTTTATCTTTTAATAACTACTCACTCGTTATAGCTTTTAGAACGTTTACTAGTTTTCTTCATTATATTCGTCTTCGCTAATTTTAACGTATTTTCTTTGCGTTAAGGTTTCTTCAATAAAATCACAGGATTTACACTCGTAATATTCGTAATAATGTTTATCCGCAGCAAACTCGTCATGATCAGCGTAAAGTTTTTCACCCGTTTTTTTTATGAGATAGGGAGTAAACCTGTACTTTTTCTCCGTTTCAAGCACTCGTTCTATTGTTATTATAGCGCCACACTTACTACATTTCTTGAGTGAGAAATTAAACACTGCGTTTATAAAGAAAACGATCGAAATCACCGCCCACGACGCTATAATTAACTTTTCATTATAGTTAGGAAGCAGTTCATAAAGCACGTCTAATTGCGGAAGTAGGTTTGGGAATATAGCAAAAAGCACTGAAATTATACTTAAAATAAACATCGGTATAGCACAAAGTACAACTACCGTTCCCTTTTTAATTCCGCTTAGTACGTTTATCATAATAGGACGTATAAGATATCCAAAATAGCCCAAAATTGATTTAATTGAAGGTAAAATAGTATCTCTAAAAACGGATTCTTCTTTATTTTCGTTATTATCGGTATTGTAAAAATCCTTAAATAAATTCATCCACCAACCTACTTTACCATACATATAAAGATAAAATACAAGCACTATCGCAATCGGAATTATATATATAAAAATATTTCCCGTATTAAATACTTCTGCGATAACTGAAACCAACACAAAACAAACACTTAATAAACAAAAAAAACAAACTAGTAATAATCCAAAAAATTTACCCATACAACATTTCCTTTATTAAAAATCGTTTTTAATATAAAATTATATTACGATTTAGCATTTACTTTTAGTTAAAGTTACAAGTATATTCACAACGCCACAAACCAGATGTTTTAAAGCCAGCGCTAACACAATAAACAACAACTATTTCTATTTTTTCTATCGTTTTATCTTCTTTTATTTCGTCTGAGGATAACAACTCAATAAAATCGCCTTGGTTTTTCCCATTTAGAAAATCTGTTTTATTTTTTTCAAATTGTGTATCATCCGAATAGGTAACTCTAATCCAATATGCCCCTTTTCCTACACTTGTTGAAATATTAGTACCTACAACCTGATTCCATGCAAGGTTTGTAAGTATTTGGGCCGTCACAACATTATTTGTAGGCAGTTTAGAGGTGTTTTGTAATAATTGATATTTTATGCTTAACGCATCATTTCCCTTTATCGTAAACCTATTTTCGTTCTTTTCAACACCATAAAAGTTTAGGTTTCCAAGTTCCCAATCCTTATGCAATCTATCCCAGACTTCAACCCCTTGCGTAGTTTTGTCCCAGAACGTATTGTGAGCGCAATTATATTTCGTCATATTTTCTGAAAATTTTTCCCAAGAAGTATCCTCTTCAGCACCACCTATATTAATATCGTTTAATTTAAACATGTCGCAAAGTTCATCATATTTGCCATTACTTAACTCAATAAACCAATCTTTTATTTCATTTGCGCGAGCTTCATAATCGCTTGGCAATAATTCCCAAATACCTACAAGTGAGTTTTCGTTTTTAACACCGCAAAGTGACGCATATTCGAGACTATTATCAAAAGATTCCGCCCATTTTTCGTAATTTACTTCACCCGACAAATTTATTGCTTTGCCACCCAATTGTGAAACTTTTGTCGTACACGTAACCCCCGCTTGTTCTAATCCTTGACTAACACTTGTTGAAACTTCCGCATTTATTGACGTTCCAATAGCTTTTATATGAGCATTAACAGCCGCTTCTATTTCCGCTTCGCTTAATGTGGAATTAGAAGTGTAGGTAATGTTTTTTTCTATTCTTCCACCCATTGACGCCTCTTTTATAAGATGAGTACCATACCTATTAAATAATTCTTCTACAGGCATCGTTTGTAAATCATTTTTAAAGCTTTCAGAAAGATAATCTTGAAGTTGTTCTACGGTATTAGTTATGCTTATATAAAAAGCATCATAATAATAATTAAGTTTATAGAAATGAAAGTAAGTCTTTTTGCTTTGACTTCCACTAAAGTCAAGTTTTAATCCACCAGAAAAACATTTACCAACTTTTCCATAAACATTTATAGAAGTGGCGTATTTTTGGTAAAACTCTTCCATACTTTTTTGATTAAACTCTTCGTAATCCCCGTTATTTACTTTTTCCATTAAAAGAGATAAGTTATCAATTTTATTAAAATCTAATATAGGATAACTTGTATTTATATGTCTTGACGCCATATACGGATCATTAATTACATCATAGCCATACCCTAAATAGGAAGACGCCACATTAATGTCCTTAAATTTAGAATATGCCCCTGTTTCTGCACTGTTCATCTTTTCATAATTTTCAAACGCGTTGTCAACTATACCATTAACGTCGTCTGATGACCAGTCACATGCACCAAAACAAGTGATGAGCATTATAACAGATAATACAATCGTTACAACTCTAATAAATTTTTTCATTTTTGTCTTTCTCCTTTGTTTTTAGCATAATTATACATCATATTGTGATGTATGTCAATTTTTTTACATCATTTTATGGTATATTCTTTCTATGAAAACAGCGGTTTTAGTGGGGCAAAATTTAAAAGAAGCCCGAAAATTTAAGAAACTGACTCAAAAGCAAGTTGGCGCAATGCTCAACATGACGCAACAACAATACAGTAGATTTGAAAACGGAGTGTTCGAATTAAACTACGACCAAATCCTTTTTTTATGCAACTTACTTGACTTAACACCAAATGACCTTTTTGACATAAAAAACAACGGCTTAATAATTTAAGTCGTTGTTTTACATTAAAATAAAATTTAAACGAAAAAAAGGCGCGCCAAAAGGTACGCCTAATTTTTTAAGTGTTTAATCAATTAGTCTTTCTTTTCTTTTTTTGCGGTGTCAACTACTTGAACGCCGTCATAATATCCACACTTGGGGCATACTCTGTGAGATGCTTTTAATTCGTGGCATTGAGGACACTCGGAAAGATTAGGAGCATCAATCTTCCATTGTGCAAATCTCGTATTCGTTCTTTGTTTTGACGTCTTACTTTTTTGTACTGCCATTGTATTTTACCTTCCCTATGAATTTTTACATTTACATTCGCCGTGATTTAAGTTTTCTCCACACTCGGTGCAGAGCCCCAAACAGTCCTCCTTGCAGAGGAAACTTACGGGGAGGTTCATTAAAACCACGTCTTCAACTATCTTGGATAAATCAATTCTATCGTGAACTACGGGATACCCGTCCTCAGAATTTTCTTCACACAACTCTCTGATTTCTGCCTCGTAAACCTTTTTTGTTTCTTCAAGACATCTCGTGCAACTACCTTTAATGGTAAAGTTAACGTTACACTCTATAAAAGCGCCGTGTTCTCCGCTAAGCGTTGCCTCGCCCGATACCGTTATCGGAAGAACGAGTTCTAAAAACGGATCATCAAAAAATTCCTTTTCGGGAACGTATTCAAAAAAGAACGTAGCACTATCTTTGCCTCTTTTTTTAATATCCCTTAAATCAAGAATCATTTTACACCTATAATCAAGCCTATCAAGTATATAACATTTAACAGGACTTGTCAACGATTTTTTAATATGTTTTGCTTTTTTAACCCCTAAAATTAGCAGGTTAAAGCCTTAGTTTCTCTTGCAATTGATAATTCTTCGTTGGTGGGAACAACCATAATCTTAACCTTAGAATCTTCGGTATTGATATAAGTTTCTCCTCTAACGTCGTTTTTAGCAAGGTCAATCTTAGCGCCACAGTATTCCATACCTTCCATAACGAGCTTACGGATAAGCTTAGAATTTTCACCGATACCACCGGTAAACACGATAGCGTCTACCCCGCCTAATACTGCGATATAACTACCAACGTATTTTTTAACTCTATAAGCAAGCATTTCTAACGCTAACTTTGCTCTTTCGTTGCCGTTTTCACTTGCCTCAGTGAGGTCACGACAGTCACTACTTACACCGCTAACACCTAAAATACCGCATTTTTTATTGAGGTAGTTAACAACTTCTTCAGGTTTTAAGCCTAATTTTGCTCTCAAATATTCAACGGCTGCGGGATCAATATCACCACTTCTCGTTCCCATAACTAAACCTTCTAAGGGGGTAAAGCCCATTGAAGTATCTTGACATTTTCCATCCTTAACAGCAGAGATTGAAGAACCGTTACCTAAGTGACAGATAACCATCTTAGCATCCTTTTTGCCAAGAAGTTTTGCAGTTTCTTGAGATACGAACTTATGAGAAGTACCGTGGAAACCGTATTTTCTAATTTTATGTTCTTCGTACACTTCGTAAGGAATAGCGTACATATATGCTTTTGCAGGCATAGTTGCGTGGAAAGTGGTATCAAACACTGCTACCATTGGAACGCCGGGCATAACCTCTCTGCAACTCTTAATGCAAGCAATGTTACCGGGCATGTGTAGAGGACCTAACTCCGCGTTCTTTTCGCAGATAGCAATAACTTCGTCGTCAATAACAACTGATTCGTGGAAATCTTCTGCAGAGTGTAAAACTCTGTGACCTACTGCAGAAATTTCGCTTACTGAAGAGAGCGCACCATTTTCTTTATCGAGCATAGCCTCTAAAACGATTTGCATAGCCTCTTTATGAGAGGGCATGTCCTTTTCGATAACCGTTTCTCTACCGTCGAAAGTTTTTTGGGTGAGTTTACCGCCTGCAAAAGTAATTCTTTCGCAAAGACCTTTTAAGATAACGCTTTCATTAGTCATATCAATAAGTTGATATTTAAGTGAAGAACTTCCTGCGTTTACAACTAAAATTTTCATTTTTTATATTTTCCTTTATTTTTTTATGTTTTTTTGGATTTAGAATTGATAGTTGATTAGTGGCTATATGAAATGATAAAGCCTATTATTTTGCTTGAAGAGCAGTGATTGCGATAACTGCAATAACGTCTTCAACAGAACAACCTCTTGATAAATCGTTAATGGGTTTTGCAAAGCCTTGGCAAATAGGACCAAGCGCTAAATATCCACCGAAGCGTTGAGCAATTTTATATCCGATATTACCAGCGTTAATGTTGGGGAAAATGAACACGTTTGCATTACCTGCAACCTTTGAATCGGGTGCTTTTAACTTACCAACTTCGGGAGCAACTGCTGCGTCGAATTGGAATTCACCGTCCAAAATAAGGTCAGGAGCAAGTTCTTTTGCAATCTTGGTTGCTTCTTGCATTTTGGGAACTGACTTAAAGAACTTATCGTCGTTACCACTTCCCTTGGTTGAGAAAGAAAGCATTGCAACTCTTGGTTCGATACCTGCGATATCTCTTGCAGTTTCAGCAGAAGAGATAGCAATATCGGCAATTTGATTTGCATCTGGCTCAATATTAATAGCACAGTCGGCAAATACGCAAACGCCATCGGGATTATACTTGTTTTCGCCCTCTGGAGCAACCATTACAAAACTTGAAGAAACGGTGTTAATTCCAGGAGCAGTTTTAATTACTTGAAGACCGGGACGAAGAGTGTTTGCAGTTGAGTGACAAGCACCGGAAACCAATCCGTCTACGTCACCTGCCTTAAGCATGAGTGCGCCGTACATAGTGTAGTCTTTTAAGATGTTTGCCTTAGCGTCTTCAACCGTTGCATATTCGGGAGCTCCCGTTTTTTTATTGATTTTACCCTTTCTTGCTTCGAAAAGCATTTCTGCATATTTAATGGTTCTCTCGTCAGTAACGGGATCAACAACAACTACACCTGAAAGATCAACTTCGGGGTTAGCCTTTTTAATCTCTTCAAGATTACCTAAAAGAGTAACCGTTGCAAGCCCTTCTTTAACAGTTTCTGATGCGGCTTTAACTACTCTTGAATCTTCACCCTCTGGAAGAACTACGTTTTTGTTTTTTGCTTTAGCGTTTTTCTTGATAATCTCTAATACGTTTGACATAATAACCTCACTTTATTCTTTTTTTAATTTTTTGCACTTTTTAGTTTGTTTTCAGCGCAAAATAGTGTAAAATAATAATTACTAATATATTTTACAACATTTCTAAAAAAAAGTAAATTATATCTAAACGGAGTTTTAAACTTTTTATGAAAATTTGCGCTTGCATTGCTGAATATAACCCACTTCACTTAGGACACGTTAAACATATTAACTATATGAAAAACGTTTTGGGTGCGGAAAAAATTATAGTTATAATGAGTGGAAACTTTTGCCAAAGGGGTGAATGTGCCGTTCTAAACAAATTCGTAAGGGCAAAACAAGCAATTTTTGCCGGCGCAGATATGGTTATTGAACTGCCAACAGTTTTTGCTATCGGTAACGCTGAAACCTTTGCCACGGGAGCAATAAATTTAATAGACGAACTTGGATGTGTAGACGGAATTTGTTTCGGCGTGGAAAGTGGCGAAAAAGATGACTATATTCGCATAGCAAAGGCTCTAACTAATGAAAGTAAAGAATACAAAAGCGCCTTAAAAAAACATCTTGAAAAGGGCGTTTCCTTAGCAAAAGCAAAATGTTTAGCTTTGGAAGAAACGGAGGGCGAAAACTTCGCCTCTATATTATCCTCTCCAAACGGCGTGTTAGGTGTGGAATACCTTAAAGCCTTGTTAAAGAGGAAAAGTAGCATAGAGATTTTCCCTATGATTAGAGATGGCGACCATAATAATAAAGTTCTAAAAAAGGGAATAACTAGCGCTTCAAGTATAAGAGAAAAAATTAAAGCGGGCGAAATTAAAAAAGTAAAAGGAAACGTTCCCCCCTTCGTTTACAAAGAACTTCTTCCCTATCCTTTCGGGTTTGAAAAGATGATAATGACAAAACTTTTAACGGAAAGTGAGGAAACGCTAAAAAAACTTCCCGATTGCACGGAGGGTTTAGAAAATAGGCTAAAAGCCCTATCCAAAGAAAACTTAACGGTTGAGGGCTTAGTTGCAAAAGCAACGACTAAAAGATACCCCTCTTCAAGAATTAGAAGAATTTTAATATCAAACCTTTTAGGAATAACTGAAAATTTAAAAAACGACTGTTTGTCTAAACCTCTTTACGCCAAGGTTTTAGCTATTTCTTCTGACAGTAAAGAACTTATTTCCCTACTATCTAAAAAGAGTTCTATCCCCGTTATCACAAGAAAGAGTGACGGAGAGAGGCTAACCAAAACGGCAAAATTATGTTTTGAAAAGGATTCTCTTGCCGTTGAACTTTATAACCTTGCAACAGACGATAAACAAAACGAACATTATATGCTAATTGTTTAATAAAAAGAGGGAATTTTTCAGTTTTTTCTCCCTTAAATAACTAATTTAAAAAATATAAGCCCGTGCCTTTTGGCACGGGCTGTAATTTTTCTTTGTTGACTTGTTAATTTAAGCCAAGAATGGTTTTAAGTGCAGTATTTTTTGCAATAGTAATATCACCGTCTGCCTCGGTAGATGCATAGCCGATTAGACTGTTTTCATTGAAAACACGATTAGCTTTCTTTTCACAATTAAGTCCCTTTTTGCCATCTACTTGCCAACTGTGAATAACACCATTATCTAAGCCGAGAGCACCATGAGCACAACCAGTAACCACACAAGTACCAGTATTTTGTTCGCATGTATAAATAGTATTGGTAACGTCCGTCATTACAACTGATGCACCGTCGCTAAGAGAAACCACATCTGCACCAGTACTATAATAGCCAATTAATTGACCGATACGTCCGCCAACACCTTGAACTTTAACGTTTTTAATGGTTAAAGTTCCCTTGATTTCAATTGAACCAGAAGAAGTAATATAACCAACTAAAGAACCTACACTGGTGTAACCAATAATAGAACTATCTTCGATAGTAACATTTTCAAGAATAAGTTTACCAGAAAGGGTACCTACCAAGAAACCACAGTTACCTGCGTTTGTATCTTTCAAATTCATGTTTTTGATAGTAACGTTAGAAAAAGTAACAGTTGCATCCTTTGCAACTTTAGTAATCATACCCATATTGTAAATACCATTATTACTTGGGTTGTCACCTTTGTAAGTTGTCTTAGCTTCAACGGCAGTAGCATTTTTAATAGTACCATCTTTAATTTCTAAATTAGAAGATACTTTGTTGATAGTTAAAGCTGCACCCATCATGTCAACAGATGCGTTGTTTAGATCAACAGAGGTAACACCCTTGTTGTCATTTGCTTTTTCAACAACGTCAACAAGTTGACCTGCAGTTGCAACAGATGCAACACCTGAAACGAGTTCAACATTTTCCTTTCTAATTTCTTGAGTTAAAGAAAACCATTTTCCATTATTAGCTCTATCTTTGTATTCTTCAGGGTAGGTAGCTTTACCAGTTGCATTATCAACGTAAAGAACACGGTTGATTTCGCTATCCCAGAAGAAAGACATGCCAGCACTAAGTGCTTTATAGTCTTTAGCAGACAAACCGCCCTCTTCTAAAACGTCAAGCATATCGAAAATATCAACGTCTTCCATAACGCCTTCCACTGCAAGAACAGTGTTCATTTGACGTACTGCTTGTTGGTCACTGCTTACCTTAGATTTTTTAATTACGCTACTGAAAGTAGGAATTAAAATACCAGCTAAAATACCGATAACCGCAATTACGATTACGAGTTCTACGATTGTAAAACCTTTTTTCATTTTTTTCATATTAATATCTCCTTATAAAAATTTTTTTGTTTTGATTATTTGGTTTAATACACCGCTTAATCAACACAGCATCACGCAATTTGTTAAATAAATTTTTGTGTTAAATTTGGTTATGTTAACAAACTGCACGAGCAAATTTTTTATAGGCTTTTTTAATTTAATTTCTTGCTCTTCTCTAAGCTTTGTGCGAACTTTTTCTACAGTTTTTATTGCAATAAATAAACTTACTCCAAAAAACGCTATAATCACTAATAACTGAATTATAGCTATCGCACTTATGCTCCAAAAAATAGGATAATTAGTAGAGTCATATATACTCAAGTAAAATTCTTCACCACAAACACCCGTTATCCACTGAGCAACGATACTGTTTTTATCAGAAACAAGCAAAACAAACAAGAATAGAATTAATGCTATAAGATAAGTTACACGCATAACTTTCATCTTGCTTTTAATCAAACATAAAATAATCAAAAAATTAACGAATAAATATCCAACAAGCAAATTATTCA
>JAZSDD010000013.1:0-17967 GCA_045530945.1 Christensenellaceae bacterium | reverse complement strand
TGTAACAAAGAAACCTGCCGATAGCCGTATGGGTAGCGGTAAAGGTTCAGTAGAATTCTGGGTAGCGGTTGTAAAACCCGGTAGAGTGCTTTTCGAAATGTCAGGCGTATCGGAAGAAATCGCAAAAGAAGCAATGAGACTTGCCGGCATCAAACTTCCAATCAAGACAAAGTTCGTGGTTAAGGAAAGTGTTGCAACCGAAATAAAAGAAGAAGGCGGTGAAGGTTAATGAAAACGAAAGAACTTCACGAATTAACGGTAGAAGAATTAAACACTAAACTTAAAGAACTTTCTGAAGAATTGTTTAACCTTCGTTTCCGTCACGCAATAGGACAACTTGAGAATCCTGCATCTCTTAAGAACTGCAAGAAAGACATTGCAAAGGTTAAGACCATTTTAAGAGAAAAGGAAATTAAGGCAAAGGCGTAGGGAGTAGAAAGATATGGAAAGAAATTTAAGAAAAGAAAGAGTTGGAATTATCGTTTCCGACAAGATGGATAAGACTGTTGTTGTATCCATTGAGGAAAGATACAAACACCCTTTGTATAAGAAAACCGTAAAGAAAACCCATAAATTTAAAGCACACGACGAACTCAATGCATGTGGCGTAGGCGATAAAGTTAGAATCGTGGAAACCAGAAAACTTTCTAAGGATAAGAACTGGAGAGTTGCAGAGATTATCGAAAAGGCTAAGTAAGGAGGCGCATAATGATACAACCTTTTACCAGATTAAAAGCAGCGGACAACTCCGGTGCTAAGGAAATAATGTGTATTAAAGTTTTAGGCGGCTCTTTCAGGAGAAGCGGAAACATTGGTGACGTTATCGTTGCCAGCGTTAAGACCGCTACCCCCGGTGGCGCCGTTAAGAAGGGAGACGTTGTTAAGGCTGTAATCGTAAGATCTACTTCTGGTATCAGAAGAAAAGACGGTACTTACGTTAGATTTGATGAAAATGCAGCAGTAATCATTGACAACCAAAAACAACCGAGAGGCACGCGTATCTTTGGGCCGATTGCAAGAGAACTTCGTGATAAAGATTACATGCGTATCATTTCGCTTGCACCCGAAGTGTTATAAGGAGAAAACTCATGAAAGTTAAAAAGAACGACACAGTTTTAGTTATAACGGGTAAGGACGCGGGCAAAACGGCTAAAGTTTTGGTTGCTCTTCCCAAGGATAACAAAGTAGTAGTTGACGGAATTAACGTACAAAAGAAACATAAAAAAGCAAGATCTGCTCAGGAAGTAAGTTCTATTCAGAACCAATCTGGTGCTATCGACGCTTCAAACGTTATGGTTGTTTGCCCCACTTGTAATAAAGCAGTTAGAGTTGCTTACAAGGTTGAAGGGGATAAGAAAGTTCGTTACTGTAAAAAATGCGGTGCTTTCTTAGACGCAAGCAAGGAAGTTAAGGAAGTTAAAAAGGCTACCAAGAAGAAAACGAAAAAGGCTACTGCGGAAGCTCCCGCAGAGGCTAACTAACGGAGGTAATGAACAATGGCAGATAAAACTCCGAACAGAATTAAAGCACTCTACAAGGAAACTGTAGTACCCGCTTTAATCAAAAAATTCAATTATAAAAACGTTAATCAAGTTCCAAAGCTCGTTAAAATTACTATCAACTCTGGTCTTGGCGACGTTAAGGACAACAACAAGAGCGTTCAACTCGCTCAAGAAGAATTAAAGCAAATCTCCGGTCAAAAGCCCATACTTACTCAGGCTAAAAAGTCTGTAGCAAACTTCAAAATCAGAGAAGGTATGAACGTAGGTATGAAAGTTACTTTGAGAGGTGAGAGAATGTACGAATTCTTTGATAAATTCGTATCTATCGCACTCCCCAGAGTTAGAGACTTTAGGGGCGTTCCCACCAAGTCTTTTGACGGCAGAGGCAACTATGCAATGGGTGTTAAAGAACAACTTATCTTCCCCGAAATTTCTTACGATCAAGTAGAAAATATCAGAGGTTTCGATATTTGTATCACCACCACTGCTAACACCGACGAAGAAGCAAGAGAATTACTTGCACTTCTCGGAATGCCCTTCGCTAACAAGTAAGGTTAAAGGAGAAACAAAATGGCTAAAAAAGCAATGATAAACAAGCAGCAAAAACCTGCTAAATTTTCCACCAGAGCCTACACGAGATGTAGCATTTGTGGTCGTCCACACGCTGTTCTCAAAAAGTACGGAATTTGTCGTATTTGCTTCAGAAATCTTGCATATAAAGGCGAGATTCCCGGAGTAAAGAAGGCAAGCTGGTAAAGGAGGAATCATAAAATGACAGACGTTATTGCAGATATGCTTACCAGAATCAGAAATGCTATTTCTGCTAAGCACGAAACGGTTGAAATTCCCGCATCAAACACCAAAAAGGCAATCGCAAACATTCTTTTAGAAGAAGGTTACGTTGCAGGTGTTGAAATTATCGAAGGTGTTCAGGGAACTATCAAAATCACGTTGAAATACGACGGAAAGAACAAAGTTATTTCCGGTCTTAAGAGAGTTAGTAAACCCGGTCTTAGAATCTACGTTGGAACGGAAGAAATTCCTCAGGTTCTTGGTGGACTCGGTATCGCAATTCTTTCTACTTCCAAGGGTATTATGACCGGTAAGGAAGCAAAGAAAGCACATCAAGGCGGGGAAGTCCTCGCATACGTTTGGTAAGGAGGAGAGATTATGTCAAGAATAGGAAATGCTATAATTAATCTTCCCGCAGGCGTTACCGTTGAAGCAAAAGACAAGGTAATTACCGTTAAAGGACCTAAGGGAACTTTAACCCAAGTTTACGATCCCGTTATTACCCCCGTGGTAGAAGGAAATGTTGTAAAGTTTGTTAGAGCAAACGAACTTGGAACTACTAAGGCAAAACACGGTTTATACAGAGCACTTACCGCTAATATGGTTAAGGGCGTTACCGAAGGCTTTAAGAAAACTCTTATCGTTAACGGTGTAGGTTGGAAAGTTGCAAAACAGGGCAAAAAACTCGTTATGAACGTTGGTTTTTCTCACCCTGTAGAACTTGAAGAAACTGACGGAATCATTATTGATTGTCCCAGCCAAACTGAAATCGTTATAAGCGGAATTGACAAGGAAAAAGTTGGTCAATTCGCAGCAGTTGTTAGAGGCGTTAGAGAACCCGAACCTTATCACGGATATGGTATTCGTTATAGTGACGAAGTTATCGAACGTAAGGTTGGTAAGGCTGCCGGTGGTAAAGGCTAAGATTTAAAATGCTTTTAGTGGATGCGATAGTCAAACGTTCGGCGCATCTGCCGAGTGCATCTTAGGATGCGAAAAGTTATTGAAACAGGAGTTATAAAATGATTAAACAAATCAATAAGAACGAAGAAAGATTGAAAAGACATAAAAGAGTTAGGGCTAAAATTAAAGGCACTGCCGAAGCACCCAGACTTTCCGTTTACAGAACCTTAAATCACATTTACGTTCAAATTATAGACGACGTTAAGGGAAACACCTTGGTTACGGCGTCCACGCTCGATAAGGAAATCAAAGCTTCCTTAGAAGGTAAAGACAAGAAGGCACAAGCATTTGCAGTTGGCGAACTTATCGCAAAGAAAGCAAAAGCAAAGAAGATTAAAGCCATCGTATTTGACAGAGGCGGATATCTTTATACCGGTCGTGTTCAGAGTTTAGCTGAAGGCGCAAGGAAGGGTGGCCTTCAATTCTAATAAATCAAGGAGAAAACGAAAATGGCAAGAGATAATAATAGAGCGCCCAAACGTGTTGAAGAAAACGACGGCTTAATTAAAAAACTTATTTGCGTTAACCGTGTAACCAAAACCGTTAAGGGTGGTAGAAACATGAGATTTGCCGCACTCGTAGTTGTAGGCGACGGCAACGGCAAAATCGGTGTTGCAATGGGTAAGGCTAAGGAAGTTCCCGAAGCAATTGATAAGGCTACTGCAAGAGCAAAGAAAGGTATGTTTGCCGTTTCTTTACTCGGAACAAGTATTCCTCACCAAGTAATTGGTAAATTCGGCAGAGGTTCAGTATTAATGATGCCTGCTGGCGAAGGTACTGGTGTTATCGCGGGTGGTCCCGTTCGTGCGGTTATGGAAGCAGTTGGTATTACCAACATTAGAACCAAATCTCACGGAACTAACAACCCCATCAACTGCGTAAAAGCTGCTATCGAAGGTTTGAAAGAACTCAGAACGGCTGAACAAGTTGCTGCTATTCGTGGCAAAGCAGTAGAAGAAATCAACGGTTAAGGAGGAACTATCAATGGCTAAAAAGAAAGTAACCGAAACCGCTAAGATTAAAGTAACGCTCGTAAAGAGTACGATAGCGGTGCTCCCACAGCACAAGAAAATAGTTGCTGCATTGGGACTCACTAAACCTAATTCTTTCAAAATTCATAACGAAACTCCCTCAATTATGGGTATGATTTCAAAGGTTAACTACCTTTTGAAAGTTGAAAAGATTGAAGGTTAAGACAGTATATTCAAGGAGTAACTAATATGAGATTAGGAAATTTAAGTCCTGCTGCAGGTGCTACGACTGAATCAAAAAGACTCGGAAGAGGTATTGGTTCTGGACTTGGCAAAACCAGTGGTAAAGGACATAAAGGACAATGGGCAAGGAGCGGTGGCGGTGTTCGTCCCGGATTTGAAGGCGGTCAAATGCCTTTAATCAGACGTGTTCCTAAACGTGGCTTCAACAATCATTTCAGAAAGGAATACAGCATCGTTAATCTTTCCGTACTCGAAAGTTTCGAGGCTGGTTCTATCGTTGATATCGAAGTTCTCAACGAAAAAGGACTTATTAAACTCGTTAAGGGTAGCGTAGGTTTGAAAGTTCTCGGTAACGGAACTCTCACCAAGGCTTTAACCGTTAAGGCTGATTGCTTCTCTGCATCTGCAAAAGAGGCTATTGAAAAGGCTGGCGGTAAGGCAGAACAAATCTAACGTCCCCTGACAGGAGGTCAAAATGTGGCAAACAATAGTAAATGCGTTTAAGATTAAGGACGTACGCAACAAGATTCTTATAACAATCGCACTTTTATTCGTTTATAGACTCGGTTGTTATATCCCCGTTCCAGGTGTAAACCTTATGGCGGGTCTTGGTGATTACACCTTCTTACAAGTAATGAGTGCCGTATCCGGTGGTGCGCTCCAATACGGAACGTTCTTCGCAATGGGTATTGGACCTTACATTAACGCATCAATTATTATTCAACTTTTAACGGTAGGTATCCCTGCTTTAGAAAGACTTTCTAAGCAAGGTGAAGAGGGTAGAAAGAAGATTAATGCTATAACAAGAGCGCTTACTTTAATCCTCGCTATCGTTCAAGCAATCGGTATTATCCTTGCATTCAAGGATGGGCAAACTGACGCTGGCGTAAAATCTATTGAATTCAATAGAATTTTCGGCGAAGAAGGTTTTGGACTCGTTATGAGCTATATCTTCCTCGTAACCGTTTACACTGCGGGCGCAGCCTTTACCATGTGGCTTGGTGAGAGAATTACCGATTACGGCGTATCAAACGGTATTTCACTTCTAATCTTCGCAGGTATTTTATCCACTGCCGGTACTTCTATTTTAGGAGTAGTTAGAAATTTCGGTGCTGGTGGTACTGTTGCGACGGAAGCGGCTTGGACTCTTATTGGGTTCGTTGTAGCAGCAATCTTAATTTTTGCTGCAATCGTTGCCGTTTCTGATGCTGAAAGAAAAATACCCGTTCAGTATGCTAAACAGGTTAAAGGAAGAAAAATGTACGGTGGACAATCCACTCACATTCCGATTAAGGTTAACTCTTCTGGCGTTATGCCCTTAATCTTTGCGTACTCTATTCTTTCTTTCCCCGATTTAATTATTTCATTAGTTGGTGGCAATCCACAAAACTGGTGGTCAACCAACGTTGGTACGGGAACAATTCCTTACATGGTTTTACTTTGTGTATTGATTTTATTCTTCTCGTACTTCTACAATAAAATTCAATTCAATCCAGACGATATAAGCAAGAGTATTCAAGGTAACGGTGGTTTTATTCCCGGTACGAGACCTGGTAAACCTACTGCCGATTACTTAAAGAGAATTGCTGGAAGAATTACATTATTCGGTGCTATATTCTTGGCGCTTGTTGCTCTTCTTCCTACTCTCGTGTTTAAATTTATCGGCGGAGACAGTCTTATCAACGTATTCAGCGCAACGGGACTTCTAATCGTTGTTTCCGTAGCACTTGAGTTTGAACAAGCTCTTCAATCACAAATCATGATGAAGAACTATAAGGGTTTCTTAAAATAGAAAAATGAAAATTGTATTGCTCGGAGCGCCGGGAAGTGGCAAGGGCACGCAGGCATCACGCATTTCCGAAAAGTATAATCTTCCACATATTTCAACGGGAGATATTTTCAGAGAAATTACTAAAAGCGGAACACCTCTCGGTGATAAAATTAAAGAAATCATAGACGGTGGTAATTTATGCCCCGATAATCTTACCGTGGAAATCGTTAAGGAAAGACTCTCAAGGTCTGACTGTGCAAACGGTTATATACTTGACGGTTTTCCACGTGATATTGCTCAAGCAAAAGCGCTAGAAAATTTTAGCGTTCCCGACGTTGTTCTCAATCTTTACATAGATTTAGAAAAGATTGAAAGAAGAATTACGGGCAGAAGAGTTTGTAAGACGTGTTTGAATTCCTTTCACGTAGACCACGTGGGAGATGCAAAATCTTGTCCAAACTGTGGAGGGGAGTTAATCGTTAGAAAAGACGATAACCCTGAATCAGTTAAGGAAAGATTAAAAGTTTATAAAGAAAGCACTGAACCTTTGATAGAATTTTATGCTTGTAACGGCTTGCTTAAAACTGTTAACGGCGACGGTGATATCGATAAAGTGTTTAGTGAAATTGTAAAGATTCTTGGATAATTATGATAAAGATTAAGACGGAGTTTGAAATCGGAAAAATGAGAGAGAGCGGAAAATTTACAAGAGACGTTCTCGAATATATTAAATCCGAAATTAAATCCGGTATGACCACCTACGATATCGATAGACTCGCATACGAGTTTATCGTGAGTAGAGGAGGGCATCCTTCGTTTCTGGGTTACTGCGGGTATCCCGCATCTACTTGTATATCTATTGACGATATGGTAGTACACGGAATCCCTTCTAAGGATATCGTAATCAAAGAGGGACAATTAGTTAGCGTTGACGTTGGCGTTATTTATAACGACTGGCAAGGAGACGCTGCTCGTACCTTTATGATAGGTGACGTTTCTGAAGAAAAGAAAAAACTTGTTAAAGTTACCGAAGAGTGCTTTTTTAAGGCGATTGAAAATCTTTACGACGGTACGCCACTTGGAAACATAGGAAACGCTGTGCAAACGCACGCTGAGGCTAACGGGTTTTCCGTTGTAAGAGCGTTAACGGGACACGGCATAGGCAAAGAAATGCATGAAGATCCTTCAGTACCAAACTACGGTAGAAGAGGAACGGGCATCCGCCTTAAAAAAGGAACGGTTATTGCCATAGAACCTATGATAAACGCAGGTACGTATGAAGTTAAATTCTTAAATGACGGATGGGGAGTCGTTACTAAAGACGGTAAGCCTTCCGCTCATTATGAAAACACCGTTGCTATTTTAGATAACGGAGTGGAAATTTTAACACTTTAATTTTACGGACTATCCGTAAAACGGTTGCTTAGATATTTAAGCAATACACTCAAAAAAAGGAGGAAGAGTTTGTGTCAAAAGAGGACGTAATTGAAACCGAAGGCGTGATAGTGGAAACGCTACCAAACGCAATGTTCAAAGTTAAATTGTCTAACGGACATATAATAACTGCACATATATCGGGAAAACTTCGTCAACATTATATCAAGATTATAATCGGCGATAGCGTTAAACTTGAGATGAGCCCGTACGATTTAACAAAGGGCAGAATAACTTGGCGTAGTAAATCCTAACTCAAACAATTCCAAAAAAGGAGAGAAGAAAATGAAAGTAAGACCTTCAGTAAAACCAATGTGTGATAAATGCAAGGTAATTAAAAGAAACGGTAAAGTAATGGTAATTTGTTCTAAAAACAAAAACCATAAGCAAAGACAGGGTTAATTCCCACTTACCTTCGGGTAAGAACGAAAACAACGGTTTAAGAGTTTATCAATCATTCCAAAGAGAAAAACCCTTAAGCATTTATATAAACTAAAAAAATTATAAAAAGGAAAAAATACGGAGGTATTTAATGGCACGTATAGCCGGCGTTGATTTGCCAAACAACAAGAGAGTCGAAATCGGTCTTACCTATATCTACGGTATCGGACTTCCGACTGCGAGGAAAATCATCAATCAAACGGGTGTAGATCCCGATACTAGAGTTAAAGATTTGAGTGAAAGCGACGTAGCTAAACTCAGAGAGTATATCGAACACAACCTTCATGTAGAAGGTGATTTAAGATCCGAAGTTAACCTTAACATTAAGAGATTAATCGAAATAGGATGCTTTAGAGGTGTTCGTCACAGAAAGAACCTTCCTGTTCGTGGACAGAGTTCCAAGAGAAACGCAAGGACGAGAAAAGGTCCTCGTCGTACCGTTGCTAAGAAGAAAACGGCAGGCAGATAAGGAGGTAACTAATTATGGCAGCAGCAAAGAAAATCGTTAAAAAACGTAAAGACGTGAGAAAGGTTGATAAAGGTCAAGTTCATATTCAAGCTTCCTTTAACAACACTTTAGTAACCATCACCGATATGCAAGGTAACGCAGTTTCTTGGTCGAGTGCAGGTAGCCTCGGATTCAAAGGTTCGAGAAAATCTACTCCTTTTGCAGCACAAATGGCAGCAGAAGCAGCAGGTAAAGTTGCAAGAGATCAAGGTATGCGTCAAGTAGAAGTATACGTAAAGGGCCCCGGTGCAGGAAGAGAATCTGCTATCAGAGCACTTGCAAACTGTGATATGGAAGTAACTCTTATTCAAGACGTTTCTCCCATCCCTCACAACGGATGCAGACCGCCCAAAAAACGTAGAGTATAAGGAGAAAAACAATGGCTAAATATACAGATTCTAAATGTCGTTTATGTAGACGTGAAGGCGCTAAGTTATTCTTAAAAGGCGAAAGATGCTATAAGGGTACTTGTGCTTTTGAAAGAAGACCTGTTGCTCCTGGTCAACACGGTATGAGCAGAAAGAAGGTTTCAGAATACGGCTTACAACTTCGTGAAAAACAAAAATGCAAGAGAATTTACGGCGTTCTTGAAGGTCAATTCAGAAAATATTACGAAAGAGCAGATAGGATGAAAGGTATTACCGGTGAAAATATGCTTTCATTATTAGAAAGAAGACTTGATAACGTTATCTACAGAATGGGTATCGGTGCATCAAGATCACAAGCTCGTCAACTCGTAACTCACGCACATTTTACCGTTAATGGTAAAAACGTAAATATCGCATCATATATCGTTAAGTTAGGTGATGAAATCGCTGTTAAGGAAAGCAAGAAGGATAACAAGTACTTTGCTGAAATTAAACAAATGAAAGTTGGTGCTATGCCCAAATGGCTTGAATTCAACCCAGAAACACTTTCAGGTAAAATCGTTGCTCTTCCCACCAGAGAAGATATCGATATTACTATAAAAGAACATATGATTATCGAGTTATACTCTAAATAATTAAAACGATAAACTAAAAATTTAATAAAATAAAAAATTTTCGATGGGTTATCCGGAGGGGAAAGGAAGAGAAATCCACGCTTTTTCTAAGAATTCTTCGGAATAACCTATATCGAAACTATTTAGGAGGTAATTTCTTATGATGGAAATCGAAATGCCAAAAATAGAAGTGGAAGAAAGCGAAAATGGAAGTTATGCCAAAGTTGTTGTAGAGCCTCTTGAAAAAGGTTTTGGATTAACGCTCGGTAACGCGCTTAGAAGAATTTTACTTTCTGCGCTCCCCGGTGCTGCAATCACCAACATTAAATTTGCCGAAGAACTTGGAATTAAGCACGAATTTTCTGCTGTTCAAGGTGTAAAGGAAGACGTAACTGAAATTATACTCAACTTAAAGTGTGTTGCAGTTAAAACGACCTCTCTTGATAAAGATTATAAAAAGACTGTAAGACTTTATAAAGAAGGACCTGCTGTAGTTAAAGCAGGCGATATTAGTGCAGACGCAGAAGTTGAAATTTTAAACCCCGATATGTATATCTGTACGGTAGACGAGGGTGCTAAAATCGATATGGAATTAACCATTGGCAGAGGTAGAGGCTACCAAGGTGCTGATGAACACAAGACAGATATTATTGATAATATCGCAATTGATAGCATTTTCACTCCCGTTAAAAAGGTAAGTTACAACGTAACGGCTACCCGTGTTGGTCAAAGTGTTGACTTTGATAAACTCACCTTAGAAGTTTGGACGAACGGAGCTTTCTCTGGAAAAGATATCGTTAGCCTTGCTGCTAAAATTATGGAAGAGCATATTAGAATGTTCGTTTCATTATCAGACGTTGGCAATATAGGTATTTTAGTTCCTGCTCCTATGGATGGAATAACCAAAATTTTGGAAATGACCATAGAAGATATGGATCTTACCGTACGTTCTTACAACTGCTTAAAGAGAGCAGGTATCCACACGGTGGAAGATTTAACCAAAAAAACAGAGGAAGATATGCTTAAAGTTCGTAACTTGGGTAAGAAATCTCTCGACGAAGTTATCTACAAACTTGAGAGCTACGGCTTAAAGTTAATGGACAAGGAGGACTAAACAATGGCAAGAAAATTAGGATTAAACGCTACTCAAAGAATGGCGCTTATTAAAAACCAAGCAACTGCTCTTTTATGGTACGGCAGAATCGAAACCACCGAAGCAAGAGCTAAGGAAGTTGCAAGCTACGTTGCAAAGATTATCACTCTTGCAGTTAACACTTTTGAAGACGTTGTTGAATCAGAAGTTACCGTTAAGGACGCTAAGGGTAAGGAAACCAAGAAAACCTTAGTTAAGGACGGTGTTAAAAAACTTAACGCAAGAAGAAAAATCATTTCTATGGTTAACGATATGCAAGAAGTTAAAGGCTTTAAGGAAAGCAAGCCTGACTTCAAAAAGAGAACTGCAGATATTAAAAACCCTCTTATTGAGAAAATCTTTGACGAATACGCTAAAAAATATGCTGATCGTAAAGAAGAAAAGGGACAAGGTGGTGGATACACCAGAATTTACAAACTTGGACCTCGTAAGGGCGACGCTGCAGAAGTTGCAATTATCGAATTAGTTTAATAAATATTTTAACTAACGTAAAAGAACTTGGGATAATCCAAGTTCTTTTTTCATTTTAACTTTATTATTTTTCGAAAATTAAAGGGAAAATTATTTGATTTTTCTTCATAATAATTTATAGTTAAAATACAATATAATATGAAGTTATCAAAGGTTAACGTGGGAAAATTCTGTATAATATCAAGTATTAACTTGCCAAAAAAATCTCAAAAAAGATTGATAGAATTGGGAATTTTTGTAGGCGCAAAAATCAAGGTATGTAAAAAGAGAAATAATGCGTTTTTGATCATATTAGCAACTGACACTTTCTATGCCATTAGATATGAAAATGCTAATCAAATTGAGGTTGAAGTCTATGAATAAATCTATTTGTTTAGTTGGAAATCCAAACTGTGGAAAGACGACGCTATTCAATTTATTAACGGGTTCAAATCAAAAGGTGGGAAACTGGGCGGGCGTTACCGTTGATAAAAAAGAAGGGAAGTTAAAATGGGATAAAAGTATTGAAATAACCGATCTACCTGGGCTTTATTCATTATCGCCAACTTCTCCCGACGAAAGGGTAGTTACAGAGTACTTAAAAAACTATAAAAACGGCGTTATAATAAACATTTTAGATGGTACAAATCTTAAACGCAATCTATATTTAACGCTTAGTCTAATTAAGTTGGGGCTACCTATGGTCGTTGCGATTAATATGCTTGACGAATTAAAAAAAGAGGGAATAAAGTTAAACGAAGAAAAATTATCAAATTTTCTTGGTGTTCCCGTTATAAAAATCTCAGCAAAAACAAAAGAAGGGGTAGACAAACTCATAACAACTGCGATTAAATACGACAAGGAAAAACCATATCCATTATCCATATTATCTGAGGAAAAAATTTACTCAGTAATAGAGAAAAATATAAGTGAATTTTTAACAAAAACAAGCCTTGATAAAAGAAAAGCAACGGAGAAATTAGATAAAGTATTAACTCACGGGCTTTTCGGAACGCTAATTTTTGTCGGAGTGATGTTTACTGTGTATTTTTTATCCCTAAAAATTGGGGGGATAATAGGTGACTGGTTTTTGAAATTAGTTGACAATTTTTCCTTATTGACGGAAAATTTAATGCTTAAAGCGGGTGTTAACAAAGTGACCATTGACTTGCTTGTAAATGCAGTTATTAAAGGCGTGGGGAGCGTTTTATCCTTTTTACCACACCTAATAATTATGTTCTTTCTAACGACTGCGTTAGAGGAAAGTGGCTATACGGCAAGAGTTGCAATTATCTTTGATAAAACGTTTGCACGTTTTTCTTTAAGTGGAAAATCTATTATTCCCTTTATCCTTTCTTGTGGGTGTACGGTTGCGGGTGTTGAATCAACGAAAACGATAGAAAATTCTAAGGAAAGAGAGTTAACAATAATGCTATCGCCCTTTTTGCCGTGTGGAGCAAAGTCTGCCGTGTTCGGTTGGTTTTCATACGTGTTCTTTAACGGAAACGCCTTAATTGCCCTTTCTTTATATTTGCTCAGTATTGTAGTTTTAATTATAGTCGCAAAAATCTTTACTGCATGTAAGGATAAAAAGGAAATAAATTTATTTCTTCTTGAACTGCCTTTGCTTAGAATTCCCAAACTATCTGACGTTAGCGTGACGCTTAAAATTAAGGCGAAAGAATTTATAATAAAATCGGGCACGGTTATATTATCCGTTTCGATAGGTATATGGTTGCTTTCAAATTTCGGGCTATCTGGTTACGTTAACGGCGATACTACGAAAAGTTTTTTATACTACATAGGAAATTGCATAAAGTATATATTTTATCCGTTAGGTTTTGGAAACTGGCAAGCGTCAATATCAGTAATTACTGGAGTTTTTGCAAAAGAGGCGGTGGTTGAAACCATGCAAATTTTATCATCTCATCCGCAAGCATTATTTGATAGCGTTTTTTCCGTTTATGCGTTTATGGCGTTCACGCTATTATCACCCCCTTGCATAGTAACGTTGACGGTAGCGCATAGAGAATTAGCAAGCAATAAAAAATTTATAAAAATGCTAATTATGGAATTTGTAGTTGCTTATATAGTTGCGCTTATTATAAACGGTATAGGAGTGATACTATCGCTTGAAATAGGCTTGATTTTATCGGCAATTATTGGTATAATGGTGTTGATAATATTTATTTTATGTATAAAAAACGTGCTTAAAAGCAAGTGTGTGGGTTTATGCGCTTGTTGCAAGAAGGTGGATTGTGAAACAAAAAACAATGTACGATTACATGAGAGAGGCTGACAATAGCGAAGAGGACGGTTTTTTCCCAGAAGATTGGATGGAGGACCGTAAAAAAACTCAAAAGGAAGAGTATTTTGAGTTTTACGACGATATTAAGACAACTCCAAAGGACGATTGGTGATATTTAATTTTAACCCCGTAAGCTTTTAACTTACGGGGTTTTTTATTTTAAGTTCTAAATATAATAAGATTAGCGTAAATTATAATCGTGAGAAAAAGGTTGGTTTAGACATTTTTCGAGCGATTATTTTATTTTATAACAAAATCTTATTTTTTAGTGGTAGTATAATGAATTGTGTTTTCATCTCTAAGAAAAAAAGCATTTTATATCTTGGTTTAACACTTTTGTTAGCGATTATAGTGTTAATTTTTTCTATAACGCCGGCGCATGAAGTTTTTTATGGTGGCACGCTTAGGGCTTTGCCAATATATTACGTTAAAACGCAAGAAAAAAAGGTGGCAATATCTTTTGATTGTGCTTGGGGCGTTGATTATACTGACGGGCTTCTTTCAGTTATGGATAAAGAGGGGGTTAGATGTACTTTTTTTATGGTGGAGTTTTGGACGGAGAAATATCCCGAATACGTTAAAAAAATTAGTGATGCTGGTCACGAAATTGGCACACACTCTGCAACTCATCCATATATGAGTAAACTAAGCAGAGAGGCGATATTAAAAGAACTTACGACTTCAACGAAGGCGATTGAAAATATTACGGGGAAAAAGGTTGAAGTTTTTCGCCCCCCATACGGAGATTATAACGATTTACTTATTAATACTGCAACGGAACTAAATCTATACACTATTCAGTGGGACGTTGACAGTTTAGATTGGAAGAACTTATCGGCAAATGAGATAACCAAGAGGGTTACCAGTAAAGTGAAAAACGGTTCGATAGTTTTATTTCATAATCAAGGTAAGCACACTCTTAGCGCTCTGCCCAAAATAATTAAAACGTTAAAAGAGAAAGGGTATCAATTTGTACCTGTGGGAGAACTTATTTATCGGAATAATTATCAAATGGCAAATGACGGTGGTCAATGCCCAAGTAATTAGAAATTCATTGGAGGAAATATATATGAACAATCAGACAGAAAAGAACAACAAGGTGTTTATCAGTGGGGAGATTATAAGCGAAGCTGAATTTTCACATGAGGTTTACGGTGAAGGCTTCTACGAGATGAGCGTGCTCGTAAAAAGATTATCAGGACAAGGCGATATACTGCCTGTAACCGTATCGGAAAGACTTATCGCAGATAAGGACTTAAAAATCGGCGTAACGATAAATGCTTTTGGGCAATTTAGAAGTTACAACAAGTTGGTGGATGGTAAAAGCAAACTAATGCTCACCGTGTTCGTTAGAGAACTATTAGACGGCCCTGTGGTGAAAAATCCAAACAGTATCGTTTTATCGGGCTATATATGTAAACCACCCGTTTACCGCACGACGCCTTTTAATAGAGAAATTGCAGACGTTTTAATTGCGGTAAATCGCTCTTATAACAAGTCGGACTATATTCCGTGTATTGCGTGGGGAAGAAACGCAAGGTTTGCTAAAAATCTTGCCGTTGGTGAAAAAATTGCTATTTCGGGTAGAATTCAAAGTAGAGAATATCAAAAGAGAATCTCTGACGACGAGGTTAAAATTTTAACGGCGTACGAAGTTTCAATAAGTAAACTTTCGGCTTATGAAAACGCAGAAAACTTTGACGTTGAAGAAGAGTTTGAATTGTTAGGATTAATGCCTGAGCGAGAAGAATATTCAAAGTATGCAGATAATTATTAAAACGTAATTAAAAAAACACCCTTTCCAAATATTGGAAAGGGTGTTTTTAATTGTCAAGGATTACTTGAATTTTTTTAAGATAAAAAAGGTTGCCGTGCCACAAATGCTCGTTATCACTGCTAAAACTATTAAAACGTTTCTAACGGAATTTTTTGCAGTATCGATTATAGTTGAAGAACTTATATAACCGTAAACCCAGTTCTCACCGTCAAGATAAGCAATTTTTGCTATCGTTCCGTTATCCTCATAAACGCGAACCTCGCTTTTTGTTAAGTCTATTATTGCGTTAGTTAATTGTTCGTCAGAATAAACGGTGGTTGCATTTATTGGTTTAATAGTGAAAGGAGGATATTCTTTATTCTCTGCTAATACTTCTACCGTAAAGTTAACGGGAATATAACAGTTGACTGTATTACCATTAGAAGTAATTTGTGCGTAATAAAACGGCATGTCGAATAGGGAAAGAGTACTTATTGGGGAAATCTCAGCGTGTTTATCTAAAAGTAGTTTTCCACCGTCAAAGTCTATCGCATATTCCATTTCCATCGTGATTAACGGTAAATAATAAGCGTGTACCGTGGTTGTGGTGTAAGCAGTCACGGGGGCGATTTCAAAGGATAAATTTTCTTCAACGCATTTGTTTTTATCAACAACGAAAAGCCCCTTTTCATTTGCAAGTAAATACATTGAGTAATCGTTAGTAACGATAAGTTCATCAATAAATAAGTAGTTATCCGTAGAGCGTGAATCGCTTAGATATTCAAATGATTTATTAATTAATTTAACGGAAAAGACGTTGGTTTTTTCAGAAGTGGTGTACACTTTAAGGGAATTAACGTCTGCGGAATTTCCTGATAAACTAAAATCGTTTGGCGTTGTTAATGAAGATATTGCAACGTTGTCAAGCCCGTCCGTTTTAATTAGATATTCTTGATTGGTTTCAAGAAGATATACGCTCGCCTCGTCAATCGAAATGGCAAAATCTTTAACGCTATCTACACCAACTGAATATGTTTTAGGTTGAGGGAGGAAGTTGATTATTGAAACGGAAAATATCGATTTATTGCCTAAAACATAAAGTTTACCGGTAAGGTCTGAAGCCATTTTATGAACTACGTTGCTATAAGTGTCTGAAAAAGGTGATAGGGGAGCATCTGAATTATCGTCTTTATATATCGTCGAACTTGTTGCAAGGTAGTAATTACCATAAACGTCAACCTCGAAAGCGATAAATGATTGAGAATATGTTTTTACGTCTATGATTTCGCCTGTGGTTTCGTCTATTTTATAAACGGAAGATGAGGTAGACGTAGAGGTTAACGCGTAATAATAAGAGCATTTATAACAAACGTCTATAACGTTTGAGGAAACAGAAAGGTCAATTTTTTCTTCCGTGTTAACGTCTAAAATAAAAGCTTTACCGCCCTTAAATGCGCCGAAAATTGATTTTCCTGAATATGCAAAACAATCTGGCGCTTCTCCTAATAATAAGTTTTTGTAAGTTTGCTCGTTATAGTCTACCGAATTAGTGTCGAATATGGTAATTTTATAATCTTCTAAAACGGCAACCGTAGTTCCAAATTTTTCGATAGATTTGGGATTTGCAATTCTATTATACGCCGTTTTACCCTTAGCAATAGCAAAACCAGTAAAAGAGAGTTTGTTTTCAATAATTTCAAATTCTTGAATGCAATTGTTTTCTTTGTCTGTAACGAGTAGATTTTCGTTATAAATTGCTATATCCGTTGCCGATTGAATTTTCCCTAAATCATATTTAGAATCGGGGAAACCCAACATTTCCGTTCTGCTACCGTCAAGCGTTAATCTATATATATTCCCGTCTAAAATATAGTAAATAAACTGGTCGGTTGCAATAATTTTAGAGGGGGACACGGGAAAAATTTCCCTTTCCGATTCAAAATCAGAAAAATCACGGCAGTAAATTTTATTGTTTCTAAGATAGAAAACGGAAGTGGAGTTAACGGCAATCGTGGTGTCAGTAACGTTTTCCAACGGCGTGAGCATTTTTACTATGTTTCCGTCCACCACCTCGTAAACGAAAGCCTTAACACCGTATGCGGTTACTAAATAATTTCCGTTAAAATCAAAACTTGTACATCCTATAAGTTCTGAACCGTGTGTTAATAGAGAAACGTTAAAATTGTTTAGATCTACTTTATAAACTGAACCGTTGTCCGATACTATTAATTCTCGATCAGAAAATTTAGCAACTTGTTTTAACGAGGCAAAGTTTTTGCTTGAACTTGTGAGTTTAGTGAATTTATTATTCTGATAAATTACTAATGAGTTGTCTGCCTGAATAATAGCAACCGTGCTATTGTCGGCATAAATGTTTACGGGGGAAGAGAGTGGATAACTCTCTAAGGAAGAGATTGGTAAAATTCTCTCCGTGCTTAAAGAAGAGGCTGTTGCTAACGAGTTTTCTCCTAGCAAGATAAATCCCATTGTAAAACAAGACAAAGCTATTGCTATAATTGATATTAAAGTTTTAATAGAAAGTTTATGTAATTTCATAATAAATATTTTACCATAAAAATTTACATTTGTCCATAAGAAAGAGTTTTATTTTTTATCTAATAAAAAATAGTATTAAAAAGGGGGAATTTTTATATTTATTTTTTTATCATTATATTTTAGCTGAAAAAAATGGA
>JAZSDD010000083.1:0-7050 GCA_045530945.1 Christensenellaceae bacterium | reverse complement strand
ATGCCAGAAAGAGTTATAAAACGTATATTTTTTGAAAGAATATTATACAATCTGCCGGTTGAAGATATGCTTTGCGCTCAACTGAAACAAAATGCTGCTCAAATTAACGGTTTTTTAGGGAATTATACTGCGTTATTACCTGATTTTCTTATAGATGATGGCGTTTATTTAGCGTATAATAATTGTAACAAACCCACCGCAAAACTGTTTGACCTTGATATAGAAAACGGACTAATCACCAACATAAAAGAAATATAAACCATCTAAAACAAACAAAAACGGCGTTAGTCGCTCTTCCCGTAGGGAATTGCGACAACTAAATAAATCCTTACGGATTTGTGATATTCGTCTAACGACGAGTGATATTGCCTACGGCAGTTATATTTGCCTTGGCAAGTTAAGGATTTATTTAATATAACTTTGGCGAAAACCAAAATATCACGCAAAACTTGTTTTGCATATCACTTTTAGCCACAAGGCTAAAAATATCACTAATATGTTTCAATTTTTTGTGGGCAAGAAAAGCACACTACATTTCACTTTTAGTGAAGTATAGTGTGCTACACTTTTGTTATGGATAAAAAATCCCTATGGGACACGCCCATTATTACGTTGTTTTGTTTTTTTATACTCATCAGAATTAACTCGTCATAAATTACAGCAAAAAAATCCACCTTGTTGGTGGATTTTTTTATATAAGGTTTTATTAGGCTTTATAAATGATTTCACCGTCACGAATAGTTTTATTCACACTAAAATCGTCGTTTAATATTGCAAAATCGGCACATTTTCCAACTTCTATACTTCCGTATTTATCAGAAACACCAAGATTTTTTGCGGGATTTATAGTGGCAAAATCAACTGCATCCGTTACTTTAACTCCGCAAAGTTTTACTAAGTTTTCAATCGCCTTGTTGATAGTTAAAACACTTCCTGCAAGAGCACCGTTAAGTAGTCTTGCCTCTCCGTTTTTAACGATAACCTTTTGACCGCCGAGTTCACTTTCACCCTCTGGAAGATTTTTTGCCCTCATAGCGTCTGATATAAGTATAAACTTATCCTTAGGCTTATTCTTAAGCAATAACTTAATTGCAGGTATGCTTATATGAACACCGTCGCAAATGCACTCTGAATAAAGTTCGTCTAATAAAAGAGCGCTACCAACAACACCTACTTCCCTATGATGCAAAGGGCTTTGAACGTTATAAGTATGTGTAACGCATTTTAATCCGTTATCCTTTGCCGAAACAACACTATCAAAGCAAGCGTTAGTATGCCCTGCGGATGCCGTTATTTTAAAGGAGGTTAACTCTTTAACAAGCCCCTCAACGTCCTCTTCCGGAGCAAGCGTAACCATACGAATATTGCCACGACAAGCCTTGTTAAATTCTTCAAAATCCTTTTTGTTAGGAGCAACTATATATTGAGGGTCTTGTGCGCCACAATATTTTTTTGCAATAAACGGACCTTCTAAGTGAGCGCCAAGAATTCTTGCGCCTTGACTTTCACCATTTTCTACGTATTCTCCAATGCAAGATAATGCCTTTAAGATTTTTTCCTTTTTCTCCGTCATCGTAGTTGCGAGAAAGGAAGTAACCCCCTCTTTTGCAACGGACACGGCAATGTTTTTCAAATCCTCAGTGCTTGCATCCATAGCGTCAGAACCAGATGCACCGTGAATATGTTGGTCAATAAACCCAGGATAAACAACTGCGTTTTCCGGAACGGGGATAATCTCTGCCCCATCAACGTTTTCGCCAATAGAAATTATCTTTTCGTCGAATAGAACGTTCGTCTTTTTAATACCTTCACCCGTAATATATACGGAAACATTTTTAAATGCCTTCATAATCTTTAATCAATAGTCCTTAAAATAAGTTAAATAACGTCTGCTGGTAATGATGCAGCGGCAATACTTTGTCCAACTCTTCTACTACTCTCGTCTGGCAAAGAAATATCAAGCGATGCAAAATCGGGATATTCTTCTGCTAAAACCTTTTTACAAGTATCCAAAACGATATTTCCGCCCTTTCCACCCATAACTCTACCGAGAAGAAGAACGTGTTTAATATCATAGAATTTAGCATAGAAAGGAAGAGTGTGCGCAAGATAAATACCAATATCTTGATAAATTTGCTTTGCTAATTCATCATCCTTTTCCATAAGCGCTTGGATTACTTTAAGTTTTTGAGCGGGAGTGAGCCCCTCTTCAAACTTAAATCCACCAGCTTCTGCAAGTTTAATAACGGCATCTTGTGAGAAATATTTGCATCCAACACCGAAGTCGCCACTCCACTCGTCTTGCATTGCATCTTCGTTAAAGTCTACGGGTGCGAACGCAAGCTCTGAAAGCCAACCGTTAATTCCTCCGTTAGAATTAATATAACCAACGGCTTCACTCGTTCCCATAGCAATACCTAAAACGTTGTTGTCATTAAGGTCGATACTGCCAGCTAGCGCAGTAACGTCACCGTCGTTAGCAACTTCTAATGGTGCGCCCATTTCTTTTGCAACGTTAATGTACATATTCTTAACGTAATCGCCGTGTTTTTGCTTGTCAACCTTAATAAATAAGGATGCAACCATAATTTTATTGTCAACGTATACGCCTGCTGAAGAAACACCTATGCAATCAACTCTTGGCATCTTGCTCGCCGCCGTCTTCATAGCAGTTAAAATTTCGTTGTAGTGATAAGTGGGGTCTTCAGTAGTTTTGGGATTCCAAACCACTTCTTCAGAATATACTACTTCTCCGTCGATAACGGCGCTAACCTTTCGGTCACTTCCACCCGCATCAAATCCAATTCTGCATCCTTTCAAAAATCCGCCAACCTTTACAGATGCGTTTTTCTGCTTAGGAATTTCATTTTCGTTTAGGAAAACTACCTCAAAGGGTCTTTCATAAACGCCACTCATAAAATCTTCGTCAAAAGCCCTTGCACCCGTCTTAGAGTAATCTTTTTTGAGTTGGTTAAAAATAAATTCGCTTCCCGCAACGCATATTTTATAACCACCACAAACCCACAAAATTGACTTTACAAGCCTTTCTGCAATACGGTAATTAAGTTTGTCGTCAACCCCGTCTTTTAGTGCCTTATAAGAATATACGTAATTGTAACCTCCGTTACGCTCTACAACCAAAGTAATGGTGGTAACGTTTTGGCTTTTCTCGGAATTTACCCTGTTTTCAAAGTCGTTTAACGCCTTAATCATAGGATAAAAATTTTTGTCTAACTTAGGTGTAATCATAATCCTTTTCTCCTTTGATGTATAAATATTTAATTACTTTCCAAGAAGTTCTAACACAATTTTTTTCATTTCTTCTAACATTAATTCTTGTTCTGAAGCAAGCTTGATTTGCGTTCTTGCCCTAATTAAGTTGTGTTCGGGATATTTCGTAGCAAAATACGTATCCCCAACAAGGTAATCAGTTAAAAATCTCATACCACATTCAATAGTCATAAGATATGCACTATAAGGAAGGAGCTCTATCTCCTTATCAGTAATGGTATCTTGAACTGCAAGACAGTAACCTTCTGCATACGTCTTGAACAAATCAATATCAAAATGAACTTTTTCTAAATCTTTTTCATCCTCTGCTGAGGTAGACGCTCCAAAACGTATAGCATCACCAAAGTCGTAAAGCATAGAACCAGGCATAACGGTATCTAAATCGATAACTGCACGTGCCTCTCCCGTTTTATCGTCTATCAATATATTATTAAGTTTGGTGTCGTTATGAGTAACTCTTAGCGGAATACTTCCGTCTTTTAATCCCTCCACAACCAAACCATAAGTGTCTTCGTGAGAAATAATAAAATCAATTTCCTTTTGACAAGTTTTTGCTCTGCCTAATTTATCTTCTTTAAGTGCAATTTTAAAATCAGCAAAGCGTTTAGGCGTATCGTGGAAATGCTTTATAGTTTCAACTAATTTACCTGCGTCAAATTCTGCAAGATAGTTTTGGAATTCACCAAAAGCCTTTCCGGAATTGCGAAAAGCATTTTTGTCGGTTGCCGTTTGATAGGTGACAGTGTTTTCAATAAACTTGTACATACGATATTTGTCATCACCGTTAATGAACTTTTCTCCGTTTTTAGTGGGAATAACGTCTAACGTTTCAATTCCCTTTGCTTTGAGATGCTCTGTTACCCCGCAAATATTATTCATAAGGCTAACGGGGTCGTGAAAAACTACAGTGTTCATTTTCTGCAAGAGGTATCTTTTTGCAGTTGTTGTTACAAGAAGTGTAAGGTTAATATGTCCTGCGCCGTATGGTGCAATACTTATTACTTCCCCCTCAATACAAAATCTTTCTGCAATGCTTTTGTACTCCTTCATAAATTGTGCCATTTTTTTACATCACCTACTAATAGAATTTTTATGTGAATAAACAAGTCTCGTAAAAATGCTATTGTTTTTATTATAACACAATAAAAGCCCAATGTCACCCCTTTTTTAAAAATAAAAGTACATAATTTGATAGCGTATTATAGTGATTAAATTTGTTCGTCAACCTTTTTAACAATTTCCTACTATTAGGTTGACGATACCTACCCGTTCAAGCCCCATCTACTACTTTTCCTTTTTATTGGTGTGAAGGATGGGACTTGCTCCGTAAGGCTTTGCCTTACTTTCACGCCTGTGTAGCAAAAGGTGGGTGTCCACCTTTTGGCGTCAACCTCTTTTGCTGTATATCACTCTTAGGTTGACGATACCTACCCGTTCAAGCCCCATCTATTACTTTTCCTTTTTATAGCAATAAAAAAGACCAACACTTGGTTGGTCTTTTTTATTGGTGTGAAGGATGGGACTTGAACCCACACGGATAACCATACGCCCCTCAAACGTACGCGTCTGCCAATTCCGCCACCCTCACGCGTTAGCCTTTATATATTACTCAAATTTTTTGCTTTTGTCAAGAATATTTCCGTACAATTTTTCATATTTTGCCCAACTTTTATAAATTTTTCTTATATATTCCTCCGTTTCCTTATAGGGAATAAACGACAACTCAACTCCGTCAATTGAATATTGGTTATTTTTAAGCCATTTTGCCACGTTACCCTCACCCGCATTATAAGCGCATAAAGCAGTTTTTTCCGAGCCAAACTTATCAAGAAGTAATCTTAAATAAAAGCACCCAAACCTTATATTTGTTTTTGGCAAATAAACGTCATACTCAATTACGCCTAATAATTTTGCAATATATTCTGCCGTGTTATCGGTTATTTGCATTAACCCCTTTGCACCTTTTTCACTTTCTGCACGCTCGTTAAAAGAACTCTCAGTTTTTATCACCGAAAAAACTAAATTTGCGTCTAAATTATACTCGTTACAGTAGAATAAAACTTCGTCACTATATTTGACGGGATAGATATATTTTTTTTCAAGCAACGGAAAGGTCTTAATCACCATAATGCTAAACAATAAAATAAATATGATAACGGAAATTAAATTCCAAATAAAACTCTCTTTTTTTGCCATAACTAAATCGTTTCTCATAGAAAAGTATACGCATTTTCCATTATATAAATAATAAAAAGACTAAGATTTTTAGGAACAAATTACAGTTACGACACTTTTTTACCCCTTTCGACTAATTTTAGTAGTTTACGCTCTTTAATCCGATTTATAATCCCTTTACTCTATGAAAAAACTTGTGAGTATTTTTTTAATCTTGATAATCAATTTAATAATTTTAAGTTTTTCGATGGCAGATATAAGAACCGTCAATGCGCAAAGCCCATATCTTAGGGTAATAAACGAGGAAACGGCTTTTTATTCAGATGAAAGAGGGGAAAATCTTTTATTCTACCTCCCCTATACCTATTATGTAAAAATCATCTCGGAGGGGGTAGATTATTACCACGTCGAATACGGTGGCGAAGGCAAACTTCTTGCTCTCGACGGATACGTTTTAAAAGATGCACTCTTTGACGACGCACTTAATGCCGAAACGAGATTTCCCCAATTAGTAATCACCACTGCAAACGCCACGATACTATATTCTAACGTTCAACAAACCTTATCAGAGCAATACGTATTTTCCGGCAGACAACTTAACTATTACGGAAACGTTACGTCTGAAAGTGGAGAAATACTATATTTCGTTGAATATAACAACCGTTTAGGCTACGTTAAAGAATCGGAAATAATACCCTTTACCGTGCCAATACACCCAAACCCGCTAACCTTTATCCCAGAACCAGATCCTACCCCTCCCACTGATTCGTCCACCCCCGAAACGACAAAACCACAAACGGAAACTTTGCGTTACGTAATAATCGGTTGTCTTATCTTTGCGGGAATATTTGCCATGATTATATCAATAAAGAACAAACCTCAAAAATTACCTAACGGCGGATACTTTGAGGAAAACGAATATGAATAAAACCAATAATTAATAGCGCCTAAGTCTTAATCTCCGACTTAGGCGTTTTTGGTTTATTTTTAATGTTTAACTTTTCGTGTTCTTTTGTTCCTTTAAGAAGTTGTCTAAAAAACTCAAGTTGCAAGCATTTTTTTTCAAAAAACTCGTTATCAATGCCGTTCCTTTCTAATTTATCAGCAAAAACTTGCGCAAGTTTTACTTGTTTTCTAAAATAATTTCTCGAAGTAAAATCAAAATTACTCACCTCTATTTTTGACATATTCTTAAAATATTTATATCTAAAAAAGGTTAAATCTTCCTCTGAAAATTTAGATAAAATCTTGTCGCAAATAAGTTTAACCGCGTGCACAATATCCTTTTCATAAGTTAATTGAACGATAGATTCAAACTGACTAATCGCAGGCGAATAATTACTAAAAGAAGTCCTCGCTTTTCTTTCAACAAGTTCGTCAATCTGGGTACTAACAGCATCAAGATTTATGTAAGAATATAAAATTGTTTTTGCATACAAAACGTCCATTTCCGTCCTCCACTATTTATTTTCTTTTTTCGATTATATCTAATTAGAAATAAATAGCAATGATTATATGACGATATTTGTACAAATATTTTTCATTTTGTACAAAATTGTTTTTTATGTCATATTTTAATTGATT
>JAZSDD010000019.1:0-22008 GCA_045530945.1 Christensenellaceae bacterium | reverse complement strand
TGCCTTTATTAGGCACGGGAATTACTCTTACAGCAGTTGTTTTATTATTAATCATACCGATAGCCATTTCATCTGCAATAAGCCCCGAAATGGTAGTATCCGGAGTGTCACCGGGGATTGCAACCATATCGATACCAACGCTACAAACCGCCGTCATCGCCTCTAACTTAGGCAAGGATATTGCACCCTTTTCTGCCGCGTTTATCATACCGATATCTTCGGAAACGGGTATAAACGCACCCGAAAGACCACCAACGCTTGAACTCGCCATAACACCGCCCTTCTTAACTGCGTCGTTAAGCATTGCAAGGGCAGCAGTCGTGCCGTGTGCACCCACTGATTCCAAGCCCATTTCTTCTAAAATGTGCGCAACACTATCGCCCATAACGGGAGTAGGAGCAAGTGATAAATCTACTATACCGAATTCTGCGTTAAGTCTTTTTGATGCTTCTTTTGCAATAAGACTTCCCGTTCTCGTAATCTTAAACGCAGTCTTTTTTATGGTTTCAGCAACTTCTTGAATAGACGCACCTTTAACACTCTTTAATGCGTGATGAACAACGCCCGGTCCTGAAACGCCAACGTTTATTACCGTTTCTCCCTCACCTATACCGTGGAAAGCGCCTGCCATAAAGGGATTATCTTCAACTGCATTACAAAATACTACTAATTTTGCAGCGCCAAGTCCATCCTTATCCTTAGTTAAAATTGCAGAGTCTTTGATGATTTTACCCATTAAAGCAACTGCATCCATATTAATTCCCGATTTAGAAGAGCCAACGTTAACCGAAGAACACATCCTCTCTGTAATAGAAAGAGCCTCTGGGATACTTTCAATGAAAGATTTTTCAAACGACGTCATCCCCTTATGAACGAGCGCAGAGTATCCACCTAAAAAATCCACCCCAACGGTTTTTGCAGCCCTATCAAGTTCCTTTGCAAGAACTATTTCCTTTCCAGGAAAGGCAGACGTTAGTAAACTTGCAGGCGTTATCGACACTCTTTTATTTATTACCGGAACACCGTATTCTTTACCAAGTTCTTCGGCAACTTTTACGATATTTTCGGCTTTTTTGCAAATTTTATCGTAACAAAGACTTGCCGTTTTTTCGGCACTATCTCTAATACAAGACAATAAGGATATGCCCATCGTAATAGTTCTTACGTCAAAATGTTCTTTTTCAACCATTTCAATGGTTTCAATTATTTCTTTTTTGTTAAGCATATTCCACCTTAAATCTTATGCATTGCGTTAAAAATGTCTTCGTGTTGAACGTGTATAGAAACGCCAATTTCTTCTCCAACCGTTTTCATAACGTCTTTAAGTTCTAATAAAGAAACTGAGGCGTTAGAAAAATCACAAAGCATAATCATAGTGAAATTGCCTTGAACGATCGTTTGGCTTATATCCTCAATATTAACCCCGTTATTTGCAAGATCGCTTGATACTCTTGCTATAATTCCCGGCTTGTCCTTATCTATTACAGTTACTATTGCTCTCATTGTATTTCTCCTTGAGTTTCTAAATCTTCTACAATTTCATAATATTTCAACACGTTACCTTGTGTCGTGTACTTTACGTTTTGCCCCTCTTTTATGTCGGGGAAAGGTTGTTCGTATAAAACTAAAACCTTTCTTTCAAAAAAATTATTTTTCTTTTTATTAAGCTCCAAAAACACGAGTGTCTTAAAATCCACACCGTCCTTTGTTTCAAGACTTTCGTTAAACTCTATAAAGTTTCCGAAAGAAGTTTCGGTAAGCCCCGTCTGCACGTCTATACACTTTTTATAATATTTATTAATACGCTTAAATTTTATACCAAAATAAACGACGCTTATGAACACAAAAACTGCCGTAATACTGTAATGAATAAATTTTACCGTTGCAATTTTTTCATCTTTATAAGGTAGCGTTCCGTACCATAAAAACAATCCCACCGTTAATATCAAATAAGTTAAAGCAATAAAAAAATATATCAAAAGGGTTTTATTTCTTTGTTTTTTTGCTTGTAGATAAAATTCATTTTTGAAATATTTGATTTTCACCTAAGGTTCTCCTTATAATCCGTTCTCAACTTTATAAGCCCGTTTGAGGTTTTTTGGTATAGTTCAAATCTATCTGAATACTCTGCCATAACGTAATCGGGATTTTGTTTTACTCTATAATATCTTGGCTTGTCTAAAACTTTTTCTACGTAGGGAGGGTTAGTTTGATTTACCGCCTCATGTTCTAAGGCTTTAATATCATCTTTTCCTTGCTCTTTTTCTTCGGTTTTTATGATTTTAACCTTAGCCCTCTTTTTCTCTTCTCTCTTATTTGGGAATAGAATACTTTTAACCGTTGCAATTACTCCCCAAAAAATAGACGCAATTAACACGATAAAGAAAATCATTTCTAAAATTGCGTTGTTTTCAAACACGCCTGCAAAAAACAACACTACGCCAACTAAAACGACAAGAAGAGAAAGTTGCAGGTTGAAAAACTTCAAAATTTTATATATAAAGGAAAAAATTCCACCTAAAATTTTCTTAATTCCGCCTATTATTAGACGGTTTTTGTATAAAATCATTTTTTCTATCCTATTTTAACGTTAGGCTTTATTCCAAAAAAGGATTTAACCTTCATAAAAAACTTATTGATAGGCGTGGTAAATCCTTTAATTTTTATGAAAAAATCAGAAACTACACCCTCAACACTTTCTATCTCACAGTTTCCATAGTGTCTACTATCTAAACTGTCTTCTCTATTATCTCCGAGAAAGAATATCTCTCCCTCACCTACCGTGTAGATAACTTCCTGTGTGCTCAACGGATCTTGGCAATCGGGAGCGTAAGTTGAACCCTTAGCGTATTCTTCAACGAGTAGTTCTCCGTTGCGATACACTTTTCCGTCTTTTATAGAGATTGTATCTCCCTCAACGCCAATAATCCTTTTAATTAGCCAATCACCGTTGTCCTTCATATCGCTAACTATTATAACGTCACCAAACTCTGGAGTTTTTACTTTATTAGCGATTAATATATCTCCATTATGCAAAGTATCGTCCATAGACCTTCCCGATACCGCAACGTGAAAAAACACGAGTGAGAAAAGAATTAAATAGGTTGCAAGTATAACTATCAAAGTTGAAGTTACCGCAAAAAATATCTTGTCTGACTTTTTTAGCTTATTTTTTTCTTGCTTATTATTTTTATCTTGCTCTTTTTGATTATCCAATTCGGAAGTTTCATTAGTTTTAACCGATTTATTTTCCTCTTCTAAATCGATATTTTTTACAATTTCGTTATCTTCCATTATTTTCTCCTGGGGCAATATACTTCTTTGCCATTTTCTTTAACTCATCAATTGATAAAAACACCGCTCTGTTGCAAAGTTTACATTTTAATTTAACGTCTGCCCCTAATCTTACAATCTCCCACTCGTTATTTCCGCACGCATGGGGTTTTTTAGTGAGTATTATTCCACCTATTTCGTAATTCATACTAATTTAATTACACCCAAAGAGCGTTATTTATTAAGTATTCCTTATCTGAGTAGAACTCTATTGCATCCACTTTATCGTAACTCTTTAAAGGAATTCCTTCCGCCGTCTTAAAGGCGTTTACCGAGAACTTAACGTTTTGCCAAATCTCTTCACCAACGACTTTAGCAGTTGCAGAATACACCGTCTTTTGTCCAAAATAATCGGTTATAAGTTTAACGGTTATCTCCCCACCGTCCTTAACGAAAGCGTCAAACATAATAAGTGCGTCGCTCTCCGGTTTAACCTTTTCTGCCGAAATGCTAAAGGTATTTACACCACTCTTACAAGTTATCCCCTGCATTTTTATAGGTCCAACTAATTTTTCAACGTTAATTTCACCTAAAACGTCTACAGCCGTTGAAAAAGTTTCTTCGTTTGCAGGGCCAAACCTCGTTTCAAAATTTTCTATTCTGGATGAATAAATAATTTTTCCCGTTCTTTTAAATTTATCTTTTGCTTGTTCAAAAGATTTTGCGCAAACTCTTGAACAAATTTCATATCCGTTTTTATAAACGGCTTTAACAAACCACGCTGAAAAACCATACTCTTGATTGGGCGTGAACGTAAAAGAATAATCGCCCTTTTTCAAGTCGCACTCAGCAACTTTTTGCCAGCAACGTTTTTCCGGCTCAATCACTCCCTCTGCAAGGTAAAGGGAAAGTTCTTTTAATCCTTTATTGGGCAAATCAACCTTTACCTTAATTTGTTCGCCATCTTCGTTTTCAATATCCATTAAATCGGGTAGTTCAAACTTTTTGCCACATAAAAACTTTTCAAAAAAGATAAGCGCACTACTAAAAGTATCCTTATCCATAAGCCATTTTCTATTTACCGAATAACTTATAGCCTTATAATAATCGTCGCCAATCCTCGTAAGCGTATCGTATGCCCTATCTAAATCGTACTTTGAAGAGTTCGTACAAGAAAGTATCATTGAAGGGCATTTAACGTGCGTAGCGTAAGACTGAGGCTCAACTCCTGCAACGAAAGCAACCTTTCCGTCAGAATACCCGTCCTCAGTTGCAGAAATAAATTTGCTTTTCCGCTCGTAAACACTCCATCCAGCATTGTTAAGGAAAACTGCACAACTTAATTCTTCCGTTGCTAAAAGATGCCACAACGTAGTTGCGCCCCCATTAATTCCAAGCCCACCGATAGTGGTAACGTTTTCTAAACTTCTTAGGTATGCTAAAACGTATTTACCAACGCCACACCACTCGTACCAACAGGTTTTCACAACGTCGTCAATCTCTTTTTGAGTGTAAATAGATTGCTCTAAATTAGCGTAGGCTATCTTATCGGGATAAACGGTAAAACTTTCCGTTTTATCCGTTTTGCCTGCAATATCAACCATAACGGCATAATATCCACTTTCCGCAATCGCATTTAACAACTCCTCGTTGTTATAAATAGCATAATCGTTAAAAATTAAAACGGCTGGCATTTTGCCATTTCCCTTTTTTACCGTTCTAATAAAAATCTTAATACGTTCTCCACTTACGTTTCTACCCAAAACGTAACCGTTTTCCATAATAAACTCACCCTCTTCTCGTTTACCAGCCGAGATAAAGGTAGGCTCATCTATAAGTGAAAAATTTTTCCAAATTGTTGTAGGCGTGTAAATTACTGACATTTTAGTCCTCTAAACTTAATAATACTGTTAAAATTTTGTCGATATATTCTAAAAAGGAGTTGCTTTTTTATAAAAACTCAGTTATAATATTTTTCACCGCTTTTATTAAAGCGTACACTTCCCCTTATATTTATATATTATTTTATATTATATAACATATAGCGTGTTAAATCAAGTATTTTTTCGTTATTGAGAGGTTTTATGACTTTTTCTTTCTCTGGTGATTTTTCTAAAAACAGTTTCACCACGGTAGAAAACACTTTTATATCACAATATCTCCCGATATCTTCGGGAAACGCCGTAAAGGTTTACCTTTTCGGTTTATATTTGTGTTCAAAAAAGGATAACGATTACAATTTAACCTCTATTTCAGAGGCGTTAGAACTTTCTGAAGAGCAAGTTAAAGATGCTTTTTCTTATTGGGAAGAATTGGGTTTAATAACCGTTTCTTGTTACTCGCCTTTAACCGTTTCTTACCAACCACTAAGGAGCGAAACCCACTCAAAACCGAGAAAATTCAAGGCGGAAAAATACGCTGATTTTGCTAAAAGTTTGCAATCCCTCCTCCCCTCTCGTATGATTTCGACGGGGGAATTTTCCGAATATTTTATGATAATGGAAACTTATAAAATCTCCCCAGAGGCAATGCTTTTAATAGTTAAATACTGCGTTGACAAAAAGGGTGGAAGCATAAGTTATCGTTACGTTTCAAAGGTAGCTAAAGACTTTGGCGAACGTGAAATTAACACTATTGAAAAGGTGGAAAAAGAACTCTCGTCATACGTATTAAGAACGGGAGTTATAGAAAAAATTCTTTCGGCAATGGGAGTTAAACGCCAGCCTGATATTGAGGATTTGAACTTACTTAAAAAGTGGACTAACGAACTTAATTTTGAGCCGGAGAATATAATTTATGCTGCAAAGCAATTAAAGAAAGGTTCTATCAGTAGATTAGATTCTTTTATTTTAGAGCTTTATTCTATGAAGTGCTTTTCTAAAGAAGAGATAAAAGATTTCTTTAATAAAAAGCAAGAAATTATCGACCTAACGGTTAAAATTAATAGAGCGCTTTCTATTTACGTTGAAGTTTTAGACACCGAGATTGAAACTTACGTCAATAAATGGATATCTTACGGATTTTTGGGAGATGCACTACTATTTATTGCCTCCGTTTGTTTTAAGACGGGTAAAAACACTCTTCAAGATATGGACGAACTTATTGAAACTTTAAGACATCGTGGATTTATTGACCTTTCAAGTATTGGCGACTATTTTAGTGAACTTGAAAAAGCCGACGAATTTATTAAAAAACTCTTAGCCGTTGCAGGTATTAACCGTCGCCCTACCCCATGGGATAGAGAAAACGTTAACACTTGGAAAAACTGGAATTTTACTGAGGAAATGATTTTAGAAGCAGGTAGATTAGCCTCTGGTAAAAGTTCTCCTATCGCCTACATAAACGGAATTTTATCTAACTGGAAAAATAATTCCGTTTTCACCTTAGAATCTATTGGTGAAAAGTCAGATTATCGTTCTAACGAAATAACACACGAAGAATATAATAGAGTTTACAAAGAAAGAAGAGCGCTTGCAATGAGCATTGCCCAAAACAACTTGGATAAGGCTATGAAAATTGAGGGTTTCCCCGCTTTATACGAAAGAGTTTTTGGAATCGAAAAAGATCTTGCGTTTGCAGAAATTTCTGGTGATAGCGAAAAACTAAAAGGTTTAGAAAAAGAACAACAAGATATTATGGAAAGCATAGCTTCTCTTCTTAAAAATATCAATTTAAGTTTTTCCGACCTTTCTCCAAAATATGCTTGCGAAAAATGTAACGACACAGGCTACGTTGGAACAAACCGTTGCGATTGCTTAAATAAAAAATAGTTTGATTTTATAAAAAAGCGAAGATTTAATCTTCGCTTTTTTCGTCTTTGAAATTAGTTAATTCGTCCTCAAGTTCTAAAAGAAATCCCCGTATTCTCCTTATTGCATAAATTAGCATATTCTTACTAACGTCAACACCATGATTCGCTTTTTCTTTTACGTTTTGACACACACAGTCAAGAACAACGCCCACTTCCTTTTTTCTCATAGGGCGACCTTTTTTTGTAAATTCAGCAAATCTTCTACCGTTCTCAATATCTTCAATTAAATTTATTAACGCACTTTTTGTAAATGTGGTAGGATTTTTAATCCCAATTTTTTTTGCATATCTTCTTAAATCGGTTAAATGTAAGTCATCGTAATCCATTTTACTTCTCTGTTCCCTTTTTATGACTGGTTATCACTTTAATTTTACCCGTAATTTTTACGGTTGTCAAGTATAAGTCGTAATTTTTACGGTAAAATTCATACATGAGTATTATATCAACAAAAATTAGAGAGTTAAGAATAGAAAAAGGATTAACACAAAAACAACTCGCTAATGCAATTAGCACAACTGACGACAGTATTTATTCTTGGGAAAAAGGTCGTAGTGAGCCAAATTGTGATATGATTTGTGCATTATGCAATTATTTTGAAGTTTCCGCAGACTTTCTTTTAGGCAGAACGGAATATTAAATTTATATAAAAAAGCGAAGATTAAATCTTCGCTTTTTTATGTAATTAAAACTTATTCTTCAATTCTTACAAATCCGTCTATAGAATATACTTCGGAAAGTGACTCGAATTTTTCCAAAGTTTTTTTCATTGCACTTTCTTTGCAAGTGTGAGTAATAACTACGATTTCCGCCTTTTCCCCGTTTAAAGATGTTTGTTTAACTTCTTTAATACTTACACCGTTTTTAGCAATAATGCCAGAAACTTTTGCAAGCACACCAGACTGATCGTTAACAGAAAGTCTAATATAATATTGGCTATAAAAATCGGAAACGAATTTTCCACCCTTTGCATTGTTGTCGTTTTTAAAAGGAGTGTAATAATAATCGTCGTGTTTTAACGAGAAAATAACGTCGGAAACGATTGCGCTTCCCGTTGGAAGAGCGCCTGCTCCCCTACCGTAAAGCATAATTTCACCAACCGAATCACCAACTAAATGCACTGCGTTAAAACTATCGTTTACAGATGCCAAAGGATTTTCCGTTTTGATAAAGGTGGGGTGAACTCTAACCTCTATACCTTTTTCTGTTTTCTTACCGATTGCAAGAAGTTTTAAGGTATAACCCATCTCCTTTCCGTATGCTATATCAACCTTATCAACGTTTGAAATGCCCTCCCTATATACTTTATCAATGGTAACTTTGGTATTGAAGGCAAGACTTGATAAAATTGAAAGTTTATACGTTGCGTCAAAACCCTCAACGTCTGCCGTGGGGTTAAACTCAGCATAACCTAATCTTTGTGCCTCTTTTAACGCTTCTTCATAAGAAGAACCCTCGTAGGTCATCTTAGTTAAGATATAGTTAGTAGTACCGTTTATAATACCCTTAATAGACTGAATATCGTTTGCTTGCATACCGTCGATAAGCGTTCTAATAATAGGAACGCCACCTACGCAACTTGCCTCAAAGAAAAGACCTGCGTTGGTTTCTTTTGCAACCTCTTCAAGTTCCGGCCAATGCTTAGCAAAAAGTTCTTTGTTTGAAGTAACAACCGTTTTACCACTTTTGAGTGCTTTCAAAACAAAAGTCTTTGAAGGCTCTATTCCACCGATAACTTCAACCACAACGTCAACGTTGGGATTTGATACTACTTCTTCAATGCTTGATGCAATGTTTTCTTCGGGAACACCTAAAGAAAGCGCACGTTCTTTGCTTTTTTCAAGAACTAATTCAACGGTAATATCAAGTCCTTGAGTTTTCTTGAAAAACTCTTTCTTTTCGGTAAGAATGGTATAAACGCCTCCACCTACTACTCCAAGCCCTAAAATGGCTACACCTGCTTTTTTCATATTTCCTCCGTTATACGTTTAATTGATAGATACTCTTTAATCCGTCAAGAGTGAGAGTTCTGTCAACAACGTTAATACACTTTACTTCTTTTGCTATTATTTCGCCGAGACCACCCGTCGCAACTACCCTAATAGCGTCAACTTTTAACTCTTTTTTTATTTTTGAAATAATATTTTCCACAAGCCCTGCAAAGCCGAAAATTAATCCCGATTGCATACAATGTTTTGTGTTTTTTCCTATAACCGTTTTGGGCGATTCAAGTTCTACCATAGGAAGTTGCGCCGTTTTCGTGGCAAGCCCCTCAAGTGAAGTTTTAATACCGGGCGCAATTACCACGCCGAGCAATTCTCCCTTTTCACTAATAACGTCAAACGTGGTTGCCGTACCAAAGTCGATAACAACTACTGGACCACCGTATTTTTTAAAGGCAGAAACACTGTTAACGATTATATCTGCACCAACTTCTTTAGGGTTATCTGCCTTAATGTTTAAGCCCGTCTTAATGCCAGGCCCAACCATTATGGGAGAAATGGAAAAGAAGTACTCGCACATATGACAAATGGTATAATTAAGCGACGGAATAACCGAAGAAAGAATTATCCCCTTTATCTCTCGTTTGTCTATACCACTCGTAGATAAAAGGTTAACTAAAACAGAACCGTACTCGTCTGCCGTTCTCGTAAGCCTTGAAGTTACACGAAAAGATGCAAGGAGTTTATCCCCGTCATACACGCCGTATTTAATATTTGTATTTCCAACGTCTATCGCAAGAAGCATAATTAATCCTGCCTTTTATCTATAACTCTAATCACCCTATATATTATTGGTGTAAATATAGTGTTTATAGCCATTTCTAATACAAAGTTTAGCCAAATTATTCCAAAAACCACACTGAAAACAACACTTGCAGATGAAGAAGTTAAGCCCATAAATTGTGCAGCAGATTCTTTCATTAAAACGATGCCAAGCATATATACACCAGAATTAACTATTGGAATTATAATTGAGGCAACTCCAACAGCTAACGCCGAATTTTTCTTGGAAATTAATTTATACAAAAGCCCAGAAACAATACCGGCAACGGTGGTTTTTCCTATACACATAAGGGTTAAAATAACGGGGTTGGTTTGAAAAAGGAAAGCCGTGGATGGTTCTTGTCCTAAAACAGCCATTGTTATAAAAACAACTAATCCACAAGAAAAACCTACTATTGCGCCACCTATCCACCCCATAATAATACCAGCTAACGCTATAGGTATTAAGCTAAAATTAAGCGTTACACCAAACATTGGTATAGCACTTGCAAACAATTGTAGCACTATAACTATGGCAATTAAAATGCCCAAAAGTGCAACGTTTTTTGCCGTAAAAAACTTATTATTCATTTTTGCCTCCAATCGAATCCTAAAAAGGTATCCGTAAGAAAAAGTTTTTTGTTGCCTACTTTTACGGTCGAATTATTATATCCGCCTTTCAGCATACGTACTAATTTTAGCACAAAAAATTTTTTATAGCAAATAAAAATAACTGTTTGTAACATTTTTATAGGTTAAAAAGTATATTGATAGTAGATAAAACTTCGCCGACACAATATTTATTACATAGGCGGAGAATTAAGATACTTTTGGAGGTAACTTTATGAACGGATGTTTTGACTTTTTAGGTGGAAACTGCTGTCTTTGGATTGGCATTATTTTATTAATCATTTGCCTTTGCAAGAGCGGTTGTCTTAACGGTTTCTTTAACAGCTGTTATTGTCTGCCTGTGGCTTTATTGCTTATCTGCTGTTGTTGTAAAGGTGGCGGTCTTTGTGGAAAAGGCGGCGGCTACGGCTACGGTTGCAAGTAATATAAAAAATAAAAGCGGGGTTCAAAAAGTAACCCCGTTTTATTTTTTTATAGCCTTGTTTTATTTTTATTCTAAGCCTTTTGCCTTTCTTTTTAATCTCGTTTCAGTATCCAACGTTTTCTTTCTTATTCTAACGTTTGACGGAGTAATTTCTAACATTTCGTCGTCATTAATAAACTCCATAGCCTCTTCTAAACTCATAATTTTGGGAGTTTCAAGTCTAAGCGCATCGTCACTGCCAGACGCTCTCGTGTTAGTTAAATGTTTTTTCTTACATACGTTAACGCTAATATCTTCTGCCTTTGGCGAAACACCAACTACCATACCCTCGTAAACTTTCGTGCCTGCACCGATAAAGAGTTGTCCTCTACCTTGAGCGTTAAAAAGTCCGTAAGTTACAGCCTCACCCGTTTCAAACGCCACGAGTGAACCCGTACTTCTCCTCTCGATATCGCCCTTAAACTCTTCGTAACCAAAGAAAATAGTGTTAAATACTCCCTCGCCCCTCGTTTCCGTCAAGAACTGACTTTTGTATCCGAACAAGCCTCTTGATGGAACTTTGAATTCCAATCTAATTCTGCTACCGATATTTTCCATTTGAATAAGTTCGCCCTTTCTCACGCCCATACTTGAAAATACCGAACCCGTTTTATCCTCTGGAACGTCAACGACAAGTCTTTCCATAGGCTCTAATAAAACACCGTTTTCCTCTTTATACATAACCTTAGGTGCGCCTACTTGAAATTCGTATCCACCTCTTCTCATAGTTTCAATTAAGATGGAAAGGTGCATTTCTCCTCTACCACAAACACGGTAAGAATCAGCAGAATCCGTTTCCTCAACACGGAGTGAAACGTCTTTTAGCATTTCCCTAAAAAGTCTATCACGCAAATGTCTTGTAGTAACGAACTTACCCTCTTTACCTGCAAAAGGCGAATCGTTAACAGAAAAAGTCATCTCCACGGTTGGCTCGGAAATTTTAACGAAAGGCACGGGTTCTGCTGCGTGAAGAGCGCAAATGGTGTCACCAATAGAAATATTCTCAAGTCCACTTACGCAGACTATATCGCCCGCCTTAGCATTTTCAACTTGAACTCTATTAAGCCCCTCGATTTGATAAATACTAACGAGTTTTCCTTTAACTTCTTTTCCCTTTACGTTGTAATTGCAAGTTTCCACCTCTTGGTTAACTTGCATACGGCCTCTTTCAATTCTACCAATACCTATTCTACCAACGTATTCGTTGTAATCTATTGAGGAAACGAGCATTTGAAGAGGGCCTTCCTCGTCCACTTCTTGTGCCTCGAAATGATTGATAATTGCATCGAATAAGGGTGTTAAATCTTCACCTTGCTTATTGCAATCGGTAGATGCCGTGCCTGCTCTTCCAGAACAGAAAATTATAGGGCTATCAATTTGATCGTCAGTTGCGTTTAGGTCAAATAAAAGTTCTAAAATCTCGTCTTGAACTTCTGAAAGCCTTGCATCAGGTCTGTCGATTTTATTAACGACAATAATAAGTTTATGGTTAAGTTCTAAGGCTTTTTGCATAACGAATCTTGTTTGAGGCATAGGGCCTTCGCAAGCGTCAACAAGCACTAAAACGCCGTTAACCATTTTAAGAACACGCTCAACTTCACCACCGAAATCGGCGTGACCGGGAGTGTCTACTATATTGATCTTTACACCCTTATAAAACACCGAGGTGTTTTTTGCGAGTATGGTTATACCTCTTTCCCTTTCAATATCCCCAGAGTCCATAACCCTATCTAAAACTTCTTGATTTTCACGGAATATTCCGCCCTGCTTTAACATTTCGTTAACCAAGGTGGTTTTACCGTGGTCAACGTGCGCAATAATTGCAACGTTTCTAACGTCAGTTCTTTTCACTTTGTGTTGTCCGTCCCTTTAGTTTTTTATAGTGCGTATAAAAGCGCGATTAAGGTTTTACCGTCCTTAATCTCACCACTTTTCATCATATTCTTTAATTGTTCTTTACTAAACCATTTTCCCGACAAAAACTCATCCTCGTCAAAATGAGTTTTTGTGGTGATAAAATCCGTTACTTTATAAAGATAAATAATCTCGGAAGTGTAGCCCGGCGAGGGGTAAATTTCGTAGAGTAATTGTGCCGAATTCGCCTTTATTCCCCCCTCTTCTTCAAGTTCCCTTAGGGCAGTTAAATAGGGCTCTTCACCGGGGTTAATCTTACCTGCGGGGATTTCCCAAACTTCCTTATTATAGGCGTAACGAAACTGTTTTACGAGCAGAATTTTTTCATCTTTTTCGCATAAAACGCATGCTCCACCACTGTGGTTAACGATTTCTCTAAAAGCCTCCTTTCCGTTTGGAAGAAGAACTTTATCTTTTTTAACCTTTATAATCTTTCCGTCGTAAATACACTTACTATCAAGTGTTTTTTCATTAAAGTTCACTTAAAATCCCCTCTAATAGTTTAGAAATTTTCTTTTCTCTACCCATAAAGGCAATGCCAAAGGCTCTAACCGTGTACTTATAAGCAACGAAAGCGTAATTTATAGCGTCTTTATCTTCAGACTCGATAACGTTTGCAAGCATATCGATTACTAAAATAAGTTCTTCTGCCTTTTCTATAGGATAGTTTTTTTCTTTTACTTTTGCCTTATCTTCTAAAAGAATATCTTTTATTTTTTTGATGTTTTCTCCGCTTACCTTTTTTGATAACTCACGGTCTTTTTCTAACTTTATTTGTGCCTCTTCACGCTCTTTTTCCCTTTTTAATTCCGCCTCTGAATAAGCCTCGATGGGATCTTGAATTTTCCCGTCGATAACCTTTTCCATAACTTCTTTTACGGCTAACTTAAAAGGCTTAATGGTGGCGTTAACAAAGGCTTGATAACTGCTTGAAAAACTACCGTCCTCAAAAAAATATCTGGTAACGAAATCGGAAAAGTCAATTTCTTTTGCGTCAATTTTAACTAATAAATTAAAAATAAGCGCAAGAAGTTCTCCCGTGTTAGTTGGTAAAATAAACTCGCCTCTATTTTCCGATTGAACTTTACTGCTAAGAAGATATTTCTTTTTAGCCTCTTCAAAACTAAACCCGTCAAGGCAGTTTTTAAAGATAGCAAGTAGCGTTTCTGAAGATGCAATTGCCTTTAAGAGGTTAATAATTTTAACGTCTGCAAGAATATATTTTCCCTCAATAAACTCATCAGCACGTAATAAAAACAAATCAAGTTCTTCACGCTTAGTCATAAAAATATCCCCCTCGTAAATATAAATACATATATAATTATACCACAGCATTTTACATTTATAAACACTTTTTAAACACAATTTTTGACTTTTTTTGATAATATCCTTTACAAATTTTTAATTTGTGGTATAATTTTAGCAAATAATGGAGTAATATGCTATGCAAGTTAAAGGTGATTCATCCTTAAACAAGTTAATATTATTGTTTGTGTTTGACAAAATGGAAGTACCGCTTTCTGAAAATACGGTGCTTGATATGTGCACGTCCTCAAACAGTTGGCTTGCTTATATGGACTGTCAGCCCCTACTCAATCAACTTTTAGAAAGTGGTTGGATTTATAACATTGCAGACGAATTAGAACCCCTTTACACCATCACTACCGACGGTAGAATTTGTTTAGCAAACTTTTTTATAAAAATCCCAGCATCATTAAGAGAAGAGATTTCGCTATTTGTAAAAAACAACAGAGCAAGATATAGAAGAAAGCAAGAATGCGTTGCAGACTATTTTATGAATAAGGACGGAACGTATACCGTTTATCTTAAAATATTAGAGCCTGCCCAACCTATTTTAGAACTAAAATTTGTAGTTCCAAATCGCCAGATTGCAAAAGATATTTATAAAAAATGGGGCGAAAAGGCGGGCGAAACGTATAGAAGTATTTATGAAAATTTAGTTGATTAATTTAAGTTTATTATATACAAAAAGGCTTGGAAAATCCAAGCCTTTTTTGTATTTAAATTATGTGTTTTACTTACTTTTCTAAGATAACTGTAAACGGTCCGTCGTTTATTTGAGAAATTTTCATATCTGAACCAAACACTCCCTTTTTAACAGGAATACCCGTTTTAGCAATCTCACTACAAACGTATTCATAAAGTTCGTTTGCTTTTTCGGGAATTTCCGCCTCGATAAAACTTGGGCGGTTTCCATGAGAGGTGTCTGCACAAAGAGTAAACTGAGACACGAGTAAAATTTCCCCGTTAGTGTCTATAATTGACTTGTTGATTTTTCCGTTTTCATCCTCACAAATTCTAAGCGTGGGGATTTTTTTAATAAAGTAATCGGCGTTTTCCTTGCCATCCCCTTTAAAAACGCCTAAAAATACAACGTAGCCGTTACCTATTTCGGAAATCAACTTTCCCTCAACCTTTAAATTTGCCTCTAAAACCCTTTGAATAACTGCTTTCATAAATGCACCTTTTTACAGTATATTACTATTATATCATTACTTTTAATTCTTGACAAGAGGATATTATATAAAGTATAATATCTATGTTATTTTTAGGAGTAAAGTATGCAGTTTTTCGGTATGGAAAAATTATCTCTCGTCGATTACGACGGAAAGGTTGCCTCCACCGTTTTTACGGGTGGTTGCAATTTTAGGTGTGGTTTTTGCCATAATTCACCCCTCGTTTTAGGGGTGGAAAAACTTTCAGCTCTTCCAGAAGAGGAAATTTTATCATACCTAAAAAAAAGAGCAGGGCTTTTAGAGGGATTATGCATTTCAGGAGGAGAGCCAACCTTAAATAAAGACTTACCTATTTTTATCGAAAAGGTAAAATCTTTAGGCTACAGCGTTAAACTTGACACCAACGGAACTAATCCCGAAATGGTTAAAACCCTTTTTAATAGTGGGCTTTGCGATTACTTTGCAATGGATATTAAAAACGACAGGGAAAACTACGCAAAAATTATAGGTTTTGATAAGTACGACACAAGTAAAATAGAAGAAACTGTGGATTTTTTCCTTTCAAACAAGGTGGACTACGAATTTAGAACTACCATAATTAAAGAATTTCACGATACTGATAATATCGTAAACATAGGAAAATGGCTTAAAGGAGCAAACAAATATTTTTTACAGAAGTTCAAAGACAGTGAGTCTTGTATCAAGTCACATCTTTCCCCCGTGGAAGATAAAATCGCTATTAAATACGTGGATATACTAAAAGAATATATTCCATCTACCCATTTAAGAGGGTATTAAAATCGATTTTATTTTTACGTTAAGGAGAAAAATTTAATATGTTATATTTTGCTTTTGCACTCGTTGCACTCCTTTGTTGGAGTGGATCTGACCTTTTCTCTAAAAAAGGTACTGACGAGAAAGATAAAAACAGCCACTGGAAAGTTACTTTCGCAGTTGGCTTAATTATGGGTATTCACTTTATTATCACACTTATCGGTGGCGCAATTATTGAAGATCCTGAAACTCTTCCTAAATTCGTTTCAAGTTTATTCTACACCGATTTTAAGATAATGGACTTTTTTAAATACCTACCCGTTGCCGCACTTTACATTTTTGCAATGGTTTTAGGTTACGTTGGTTTGAGATATATAGAACTATCTATTTCTTCCCCCATTTGTAACTGTTCGGGCTCTCTTGCACTACTCTTATGCGTTATCCTCTTCCCCATTATCGGGGCAGACCCCATTGAACTTGACGCGTTCTCTATAATCGGTGTTGTTTTAATTACCTTAGGTATTATCGCTATCGGACTTATAGACAGCAAAGAAAATCAAGAGCTAAAAGAACTTAGAAGACAAGCGTCAAATAGGAAATACACCAAAAGTTTCTTGGCGTTAGCACTCCCCATCGCTTATCTTATTATAGACGCTCTTGGAACTGTTGGCGACGAAGTGTTCTTCCATTACGTTGAGATATCCGACTACTCTGCAAACTCTTGCTTTGAACTCACTTTCTTCCTTCTTGCAATATTCTGCTTTATTTGGGTTAAATTCGTTAAAAAAGACACGCTATTTGTAAGAAGGAATAAAGACCTTTATATCGGTGGTGTTTGCGAAACGATTGGTCAAGTGTTCTATATGGCAGTTATGTTCTCTCCATACGAACAATTTATTCCTATCATTTCCGCTTACTGCGTTGTTTCACTTCTTTGGAGCAGAATTTTCTTAAAAGAAAAACTCTCCTTAAAACATTACCTTGCAATTGGAATTACCGTTTGTGGAATAATCTTACTCGGAATATTCTCACCCGTATAAACCTAATTAAACTTAAAAGCCAAGCATTTATATTAAATGCTTGGCTTTTTTTACAATTTATTTGTCAGCTTTTTTCTATATTATTCTTGAGTGCTTGTCATTGCAAACGGATCTAAAATCTTATCAAGTTGAGCTTTATCAAGAATTTTTTCTTCTAAGATAAGGTCTTTTACCTTTTTATTTTCTTTTAATGCTTTTTTAGCAAGTTCGGCAGCTTTTTTGTATCCTATATAAGGACAAAGCGCCGTTATAATTCCAACACTGTCGTATAAAAGTTCTTCACAATGTTCTTTATTTGCAATTATTCCGTCAATACAATTAACTCTTAAAGTATCTACTGCGCCTTTTAATCCCTTAAACGATTCAAATAATTTATAGAAAATTACAGGCTCAAACGCGTTAAGTTCTAACTGCCCTGCCTCTGCCGCAACGGTAATAGTAACGTCGTTACCCATAACGGCAAATGCAACTTGAGAAACCACCTCAGGAATTACTGGGTTAACTTTACCCGGCATTATTGATGAACCGTTTTGCATTGCTGGAAGAATAATTTCTTCAAATCCCGTTTTAGGTCCACTACTCATAAGCCTTAAATCGTTACACATTTTAGAAAGGTTAACGGCAAGCGTTTTAAGGCCACCTGAAACGAAAACAAATCCGTCTAAGTTTTGCGTAGCGTCTATTAAGTCTTCTGCCTGAGAAAGTTCGTATCCAGTAACTGAAGAAAGATTTAAAACGATATTATTAACGTATAATTTATTTGCGTTAATCGTAGTACCGATTGCCGTACCACCCATATTGAGAGAGTACATTTCGTTAACGGAAGTTTCCAATAACTTTAAGCACCTTTTAATGCCAGAAGAATATGCAGAGAACTCTTGTCCTAATCTAATGGGCACTGCGTCCTCTAACTGCGTTCTTCCCATTTTGATAATGTCTTTGAATTCATATGCTTTTTTATCGAGAGAGTCAATAAGTTTAAGTAAACTTTCTTTTAGTTCAATAAATAAATCAATAACGGTAAGTTTTCCTGCAGATGGAATTACGTCGTTAGTAGATTGCGAGCAGTTAACGTGGTCGTTAGGGTGACAAAGGTATTCCCCCTTTTTGCCTCCTAAAAGTTCCGTTGCTCTATTTGCAATCACTTCGTTAGCGTTCATATTAACCGTTGTGCCTGCACCACCTTGAATAGCGTCTGTAATAAAATCTTTATCGAACTCGCCAGCCAAAGCCTCGTCACAAGCCGATACGATAGCGTTTTTCATTTCTTCAGTAATGTTTCCCGCAAAAAGGTTAGTAATTGCACACGCTTTTTTAATAAGAACGATATTCTTGATAAAAGTCTTGTTCATAGTGTGTCCAGTAATCTTAAAATTTTCGTAACCTCTTAGCGTTTGTACTCCGTAATACGCATCTGATGGAACGGATAGTGTACCTATTGAATCGCTTTCTTTTCTGGTTGTTTCAGCCATTTCTATTCTCCCTTAAATTTTGTAATAGCGATAAAGACGTATAATAAGTCAATCACTGATAGTTTAAATAATTAATATACTTTTGTCAATAGATTTTTCAAAAATAAACTTTTTATTTTTAAAAAAATAAAACCAAGTAAAATTTTACTTGGTTTTCTTTTGTTTTATACGTTTTCTAAACTTTCAATGTAAACGCAAGCGTTAGTTGCTGCAACGCCACCGTCTGCCACGGCAGTTACCACTTGGCGAACGGTTTTAGTTCTACAATCCCCAGCAACGTAAACGCCCTCCGTTTTAGTTTTACAAGTTTCGTCTGAAATTATATATCCGTTTTTATCAATATCAACGAGGTTTGCAAAAGCACTGTTGTCCGGCACTTGACCTATTGCAACGAAAACTGCTGGAATTTCGTGAATCTTTTCCACTCCGTCTTTATCCTTGTATACTATTGCAGTAAGTTCGTTTTCACCAACGTAATCAATAACGGAAGTATTAGGTCTCCACTCGATATTATCCTTTTTAAATAAAGCGTTAACCAAACTCTTATCACCAAAGAATTTATCAAAAAGAGTGTACACGTATACCTTTTTACATATACCTGAAAGCAAAAGAGCATATTGAAGAGCCGTGTTTGCATCACCAATTAGGGCAACTTCTCTATCCTTATAAAAAGCCCCGTCGCAAATAGCGCAATAATATACGCCTTTACCAACTAAGTCTTCCCTGTCTGATCGCGTGCGAAGATGCTTATGCTTTACACCCGCAGCAATGATAACGCTTTTTGCCTCGTATTCGTTATATTCCGTTTTAACTAAAAAAGTCCCGTCCTCTCTTTTTTCAACACCGATAACCTTTTCAATTTCAAAATCTGCGCCGTGTTCGATAATCTGATTAAAGAGATTATCTGCAAACTGTTCGCCACTGATTTCTAAAATGGAGGGATAGTTTTCTAAACGTGGAGAATTTGCTATTTGCCCACCTAAACTTTCACTCTCTAACACTAAAACAGTTTTACTATTTCTCAAAGCGTAGAGCGCAGAGGTCATCCCCGCTGCGCCTGCGCCTACAACAATTATATCGTACATTTTTATTTTACGCTCTCTATATATTTTCTAATCTCAGATGCATTATCAAAAGCAACTATTTTTCCTTCAATTGGAACGAGGAGCGTTGGTGCTTTCTTAACACCGAATTTAATGGTGATTTCCTTGTTTTCTTCTGCATTAATAACGTCGTATGAAATTCCCGCTTTATCTAAAAGAATTTTACTCGTTTTGCAGTTAGGACAACCGTTTCTGGTAAAGAGAACTGGGCCAGTCAAAACGTCGTCCGTTTTAACGGTGTTATCCTTGCAAGCGCAAGTTTCTTCTTTTGCGGTGAATTTAGAGTTTTCGATATCGTAAACTTTACGATTTTCAAACTCCGCCCTCTTACCGTCGTTCCAGTTTTGAACGGGACGATAATAACCGGTTATACGGCTGTAAACTTCCGTTGTCTTTCCACAAGTAGGACACTCGTAAACTTCGCCAGAAATATATCCGTGTTCAGAACATACCGAATAGGTTGGTGACATGGTGTAGTAAGGAAGCTTGTAGTTTTCTGCAATCTTTCTAACGAGGTTAGCAGCAGCCTTCCAATCGGGAAGTTTTTGACCTAAGAAAGCGTGGAATACAGTACCTGAGGTGTAAAGAGTTTGCAATTCGTCTTGAATATCAAGAGCAGTGAAAATATCTTCAGTGTAACCTACGGGGAGGTGTGAGCTGTTGGTATAATATGGAGTGTTAGAAGAATCAGAAGCAGTGATAATTTCAGGGTATCTCTTCTTGTCGTGCTTAGCAAGACGGAAAGAAGTAGACTCTGCGGGGGTTGCCTCTAAGTTGTAAAGGTCACCGTAAAGTTCTTGATAGTCTGAAAGTTTATTTCTCATAAAGTTGAGAACGTTTTTAGTGAAACTTTGAGCCTCTTTATTAGTTAAGTCCTTGCCAACCCATTTAGCGTTGAGGCAAGCCTCGTTCATACCAACTAAACCGATAGTTGAGAAGTGGTTATTAAACGTTCCGAGATATCTCTTGGTATAAGGATATAAGCCAGCCTCCATAAGTTTAGAGATAGTATCTCTCTTAACTTTAAGAGATCTTGCAGAAACATCTAAAAGGCGTTTTAATCTTTCGTAGAATTCTTCTTCCGTTTTAGAAAGGTATGCAATTCTTGGCATATTGATAGTTACAACACCAACTGAACCGGTGCTTTCACCAGAGCCGAAGAAACCACCTGATTTTTTACGGAGTTCACGAAGGTCAAGTCTTAATCTACAACACATTGAACGAACGTCTGAAGGTTCCATATCAGAGTTGATGTAGTTTGAAAAGTATGGCGTTCCATATTTAGCCGTCATCTCAAATAAGAGTTTGTTGTTTTCCGTTTCAGACCAGTCAAAATCTCTCGTGATAGAATAAGTAGGAATAGGATATTGGAAACCTCTACCGTTAGCATCACCCTCAATCATAATTTCAATGAAGGCTTTGTTAACCATTCTCATTTCTTCTACGCAGTCTTTATACTTAAAGTCCATTTCCTTTCCGCCAACGAGAGCGTTCATCTCAGCAAGGTCGTTAGGAACAACCCAGTCGAGCGTGATATTGGTAAATGGAGATTGAGTACCCCATCTTGACGGAGTGTTTACACCGTAAATAAATGATTGGATGCATTGTTTAACTTCTTTATAAGTAAGGTTATCAACCTTAACGAAAGGAGCAAGATAGGTATCAAAAGAAGAGAACGCTTGAGCACCTGCCCACTCGTTTTGCATTATACCTAAGAAGTTAACCATTTGGTTACAAAGGGTGGATAAGTGGCTTGCTGGTGAAGAAGTGATTTTACCAGGAACACCGCCTAATCCCTCTTTAATTAATTGACGAAGCGACCAACCTGCGCAATAGCCAGTAAGCATAGAAAGGTCGTGAATATGAATGTCAGCGTTACGGTGAGCATTTGCTATTTCATCATCATAAACCTCTGACAACCAATAGTTTGCAGTGATTGCACCGGAGTTATTAAGAATAAGACCGCCGACAGAATATGTAACGGTGGAGTTCTCCTTAACACGCCAGTCGTTGATGTTAACATAGTTGTCAACAATCTCCTTATAGTCAAGGATAGTGGACTTAACGCGGCGGAGCTTCTCTCTCTGGCGTCTGTAGAGAATGTAGGCCTTGGCAACATCGCCGTAGCCTGTCTGAATAAGAACATCCTCAACAGAATCCTGAATGTCTTCAACTGCAATCTTGCCCTCAACTACCTTGGGAGCAAAGTCGGCTGTAACCTTGAGAGCAAGCAGGTCTATAACAGAGGGGTGATAGTCCTTTTTGGTAGCCTCAAAAGCCATCTTGATA
>JAZSDD010000072.1:0-9266 GCA_045530945.1 Christensenellaceae bacterium | reverse complement strand
AAATCAAAATTAGTTGACTACGGGTTTTTATATAACGTTAGACTTTTTATATTGAGAAAGGCTTTTTCAAGATTTAATAGAGAGGAAAAAAATTTTATAAAATTTTTAAGAAGTAAAAAAGCCTTTGATTTTGCGCTTTTTACTTCCATAAAAATATCGGAAAATCAAAAGCCCTTTTTTGAGTGGAAAGAGGAATATAAATTCAGAGATAAAAAAGCGCTTAAAGATTTTGCTAAAAATAATAGCGAAGAAATATTGTTTTGGCAATTTACTCAATATTTAGCAGAAAAACAATGGTTTGCCTTAAAAAAATACGCTAATAAAAATGGAATAAAAATTCTTGGGGATATGCCTTTATACGTTTCTAACGACAGTGTTGACGTGTGGCTTTATCCACACCTTTTTAAGTTAAATCGTGACCTCACTCCTAAAAAGGTAGCAGGTGTTCCTCCCGATTATTTTTCTTGTGACGGGCAATTATGGGGAAACCCCGTTTACGATTATAAAAGTCATAGTAAAGAGGGATTTTCTTGGTGGAAAAATAGGGTAAAGAGAGTACTAAAAATTTTTGATTTAGTTAGGATTGATCATTTTAGAGGGCTTGATAGGTATTATGAAATAGAGGCAGATGCCGTTACTGCAAAAAACGGCGTTTGGGTGGACGTTCCGAGTACTGAACTACTGTCTGCAATTCATTCAGTTATTGATAAAAATAAAATTATTGCTGAAGATTTAGGAATTATTGACGACGGGGTTAGGGCATTACTAAAAGAGAGTGGATACCCTGGTATGAAAGTTCTTTCTTTTGCCTTTAACGGAGATGAATTTAATCCTTATCTTCCTAAGAATATTGAAGAAAACTCAGTTTGTTTTACTGGTACTCACGATAACGATACCTTGATAGGATTATTAAATAATTTATCAAAAGAAGAGCAAGAGAACTTTGCAGATCAAGTTAAACTTAGCCTAAAAAATGCAAAGATTTCAAAGAAAATTAGTGGATTAAAAAGTTTAGCGTTAAGCGTTATTGAACTTGGCTACTATTCAAAATCAAAAATATTTATTCTTCCATTTTTTGATTTGTGTCTTAAAGACTCTAACTATCGAATAAACGAACCGGGAACTATTAAAAATCAAAACTGGGCAGTTATGTTTGATAAAAAAGATTTTACTAATTATCGCGCTAATTATTTACTAAAATTAAATAAAAAGTATAAAAGAAATTAAAAGCCTTTGATAAACTAATCAAAGGCTTTTAACTTATTATAAGTTTTTTACATAATTAAATCTATTTGCATTGACTTGCCGGTTATAGGCGTTGCCGTCAATTTCCATTTGTTTCTATTAGCAAGACTTTTCGCTATTGAAAGGCCAAGCCCACTACCACCGAGAGATCTCGCTCTTGAACCGTCTGCACGATAAAACCTTTCAAAAATTCTTTCACTATCTTCTGATAAAACCTCGCAACCTCTATTATATACGGAGAGGGTGGTTTTTTTACCTTCTTTTTTAAGCGTTACTACAATTTCAGAGCCGTTTAGAGAATATTTTACGGCGTTATCTATTAACACTTCGCAAATCTTTAATAAATCTTCTTTAATTCCAGAAACTATAACGTTTTCCTCTACGTCAAACTTCAAAAACTTACCCTTTTCAAAGGCAACGGCATCAAAGGGGAGCGTTGCTTTTAACACTGTTTCAGATGCTGAAAACTGCTGTTTTTTAACGCCTAAGTTTCCCTCGTCAAGGCTACTCAACGTGAGAAGATCGTTAACGAGTAAGCCCATTCTTTCTGACTGAGATTTAATATTATCAACGTACTCTGTTTCGTTTAAGTTTTTCAGTACGTCTGCATTGGCAGAGATTATTGCTACCGGTGTTTTGAGTTCGTGGCTCACGTCGGAAATAAATTGCCTTTGTTTATACAACGTTTCGTTGATGGGCTTAAATACCCAAAAAGAAAACAACCACGTTAAAACGATTACGACGACTAATATCATTAATAGGGTAAAGAGAGTGGTTTTAACGTTTGCTTTATACACTTCGATAACGTAAGTAAAATCGCCGGCAACAATGGTTTGAGGTGAGTTATTTATAAAGGAAATTTTATAATATACGTTATCTACCGCACCTAACGGATAATTTTTAGACAGTGCAAAATCGGTTATGCTCTTTACCTCTTCTTCGGTAAAACCAACGGATTTTTTCGTTATTATTTGAAATATCCCCGTTTGGTTATCGTAATAGGGGATAAGGCACACGAAGTGGTCGTGAGAATAGGCAGTGGTGTCTTGTTTATGAAATCTTTCAATTTCAGTTAATTTATTTGAAATTTCGTGTTCTGCACTGTTTTTTAACACACTGTTGACAATTACGAATATGCAGGAAAAAAACAGGGTTACTGCAATAAGAGTAAATATTAAAAATTTGGTTCTTGCCTTTCTAACCATATTAATTTTTCGCCCCCAAAGTGTATCCAACCCCTCTTATAGAACGAATTTCCGTGTTAGAACCTATCGCAGAGAGTTTTCTTCTGATAAATGAAACGTAAACTTCGATAGTGTTATACTCCGCCTCCGTGTCAAAGCCCCAAATCTTTTCAATAAAACGCTCCCTTTCTATTGCCATCGTGGGGGAAAGCATTAAAAGTTCTAAAATTTGAAATTCTTTCTTTCCTAAGTCAATTTTTTCTTCACCTTTAATTAACTTATAAGAATCTCTATCTAACGTTATATCGTTATAGGTTAGAAGATTACCTGTAAACGATTCTTTGCGCCTTAAAAGAGCCTTGATGCGTGCTAAAAGTTCCTCCGTTTCAAAGGGCTTTGTCAAGTAATCGTCTGCCCCGGAGTTTAAACCGTTAATTTTATCTGAGAGTTCAGATTTAGCAGTTAGCATTAAAATAGGGGTGTCTATTTTTTTTGCACGCAAAGTATTAAGAACGGAAAATCCGTCTAACTTAGGCATCATAACGTCTAAAATAATAAGGTCGTAAATGCCAGATATGGCGTAGTCTAAACCCGTTTCTCCGTCATAAACTCCGTCTACTGAATAGTTATTTTGTTTTAATATGGACGATAGGGCGGAAACTAATTGCCTTTCGTCGTCAACGATTAAAATATTCATAGTCTTATTATAAAATTTAATTATTGAATTTTGCTTAAAAATTTTTTATAAAATAAATTTTTTTTCAATAGTTTTTCAAGAAATGTGTGTTATGATTATCACGTTGAAACCGATTAAGGTTTTTAATTTGGCTCACACTCTCAATAAACTTTTTCCTTTGGTTAAGCACCGTTTTTTGCGGTGCTTTTCCGTTTTTTATTTTTTGTTTTTTTAATTTTATAAAAACCGCAAGTAAGTTTGCGGTTTTTTCATTACATAAGAGGGATTGATTGTAAAAATTTAACGTCCTTTCTATCTTTTGCGTTTCCTTCTGCTAAAACGAAAAGCCTTTCTGCAACTTCTCCGCCTGCTTTTTTAACGATGGCCTCTAAGCCTTTAAGACTTTCACCTGTTGAAATAACGTCGTCAACAATGGCAACTTTTTTATTTTTGATAATATCCACGTCGTGTTTAGAAAGGTGAAGTTCTTGCTCTTTTCCAGTTGTAATCGATGATCCGTAGGAAACGGAAACCCCGTCTTGCATATATAATTTTTTAGATTTTCTTGCAACTGCATAGTAGGGGTGATTAAGTTCTCTTGCAACGACGTGTGCAAGTTGAAGCCCCTTTGATTCTGCCGTAATAATAACGTCTGCCGTAACAAGTTTAGCAATTTCTTTGCCACAATGCTCCGTCATCTCAGGCGCACCGTGAAGGTTAAAAAAGGCAATTTTTATTCCAGAGGGAAGTTGTAGGATAGGAAGTTCTGCCTTATACCCTTTTATATCAATTTCTAACGTCTTTTTCATAGCTATTATCTCCACAAAATTAATTTTAAACATTTTAACACAAAACCTTTTATTTGTCCATAGTAAAAATCATATATTTATACCTCTCGGCATAATTTTAAGAGAAGGAAAAGAGGAGTATCTATGGAGTTTTACGATAAAAGCGTTGATTTTACTTTAAGCAATTTAAAAACCGATAAAACCTTAGGTTTAACTTCGGCACTTAGTAAACGCCGTTTGGCAGAATTTGGGGAAAATAAACTATCTGATAAGAAAAAGGTTAGTCTTTTTTCTAAGATTTTATCCACCTTAAAAGAGCCTATGCTTATCATTTTACAGTTTGCTCTCATAATTGCTTTCGGCACGGGGTTAGGGTCTTTGCTTAAAACGGGAAAGGGGGATTTTTCCGAGTGCGTTGGTATACTTGGCGCAATTGTTTTATCCGTTTGCATTACCTTAATAATGGAGGGGAGTTCGGAAAAAGCCTTTAAGGCGCTAGGTAAAATTTACGACAATTCGGCTGTTAAAGTTATTAGAGACGGGGTAGTTGTTTTAGTTGGTGCTTCGCTTGTTACCGTGGGCGATTTGATTTTAATGGAAAGTGGAGATAAAATCGTTGCCGACGGTAGGCTCATTGAGAGCAACTCTCTTTCGGTAGACGAATCTGCGTTAACGGGAGAAAGCGTGCCAACCGAAAAAGACGCTCTTTATTCTCTAAAAAATGGAACTCCACTTGCAGAAAGAAAAAATTGCGTGTATTCGGGCACTTTCGTAACGCAAGGAAACGGCAAAATGATAGTAACGGAGGTTGGTGACAACACCGAGATAGGTAAAATTGCAGGGGGATTAAAAGAAAACAAGGTAATACCCTCTCCGTTAGAGCAAAAACTTGCTAAACTTGGAAAGACCATAACCTTAATCGGCGTAATTACTTCTTTAATTGTTTTCGTTCTTTCAGTAGTTAGATTATGGAGTGTGGGAAATCTCAACTATAACGGCGTTCAAGAATTGTTTATTTCTGCTGTTATTCTTATCGTTGCCGCAGTACCTGAGGGGCTTCCAACAATAGTTGCCGTTTCGCTTGCTCTAAACATGATAAAACTTGCCAAAGAAAACGCCTTAATTAGAAAAATGGTGGCAGGAGAAACGGCAGGGGCAGTTAGTGTTATATGTTCTGATAAAACGGGTACTTTAACACAAAACAAAATGAAAGTTGAAAGCGTTTGCACGGGCAAGCATTGTTATTCTACGGGAGGAGAGTTTAGCGAGTATTTATTAGAAAACTTTATTTGTAATTCCACGGCAAAAGCCGTTACGGAAAATGGAAAGCCATCCTTTTTTGGAAATGGAACGGAGTGCGCTTTATTAGAGTGTTTAAGTTGTAACGGTAAAAAAAGGCAATTAACTGAATATAAAACTAAGTACCAAATTATAGATAGAGAACCTTTTTCAAGCGAAAAGAAATATATGATAACCACCGTTTCTATCGACGGCAAAAAAAGAAGTTTACTTAAAGGCGCTCCAGAACGTGTTGTATCACTTTGTAAAATGGATGAGGCTCAAAAACTTCAATTGTTATCGGAAATAGGGTTAAAGCAGAAAAAGGCAAGGCGAGTTATTTGTTTTGCTCACGCGGATGACGGTGGAGATTACTTTTTCGACGGATACGTTTGTATTATCGATCCCGTCCGTCCTGACGTAAAAGATGCAATCGCCGATTGTAAAAGGGCGGGCATTAACGTTAAAATGCTTACGGGAGATAACGTTTTAACGGCATTAGCAGTTGCTGAAGAACTTAAAATTATAAAGGGCAAAGAAGAAGTCGTTTCTGCATTTGATATTGAAAAACTTTCAGATGAAGAATTTAAAAAGGCGTTAAGAAAAATAAGCGTTATTGCAAGAAGCACCCCCCAAATTAAATTGCGTGTGGTTAAAGCGCTTAAGGAAATGGGTGAGGTAGTTGCAGTTACTGGTGACGGCATTAACGACGCGCCTGCCGTTAAGCACGCAGACGTTGGTATTGCTATGGGTAAAACGGGTAGCGAAATAACAAAAGAGGCATCTGATATAGTGTTATTAGACGACGGATTTTCCACCGTGGTTAAGGCAATATCGTTCGGTAGAAACGTTTATAAAAACTTGCAAAGATTTATTCTATTTCAATTATCCGTAAACCTTTCCGCCCTTTTATTTATAACCGTTACGGCAATTTTAGGGCTTTCATCACCTTTTAACACCTTCCAACTTTTATGGATAAACGTGATTATGGACGGACCACCTGCTCTAACCCTCGGTATGGAAAGGGCAGATGCTAATTTAATGAGAGGTAAACCAGTTAAACGCTTAGATAGTATTGTAAACCTTAAAATGTTACTGAGAATAATTTTTAACGGATTATTCGTTGGCATTATTATGGTGTTGCAGTATATTACTAACTTTCTTAATGTTGTGGAGATGGAAAGAGGCAACGCAATATTTAGTTTGTTTATAACCTTTCAATTATTTAACGCATTTAATTCAAGGGAATTAGGTGGGGAGAGCATTTTTAAGAGCGTGGGAAAGAACAAGGTTATGGCTTTAACTTTTTTATTCGTGTTCTTAACTCACTTTATTATAGTTCAGGCTCTTCCTATTGTGTTTGCAGTGCGTCCTATGAGTTTTATTTCTTGGATAAAAGTTATAAGCATGGCAAGTTCTATAGTTTTGGTGTCTGAAATCGCTAAATTTACGGCAAAAACTTTCAAGAGATTTTTATGTAAAAGATAAATAAAAAATATAATGGAGCGTAAACTAAAATTATATGTCTATTATAAATGTTACCGAAAATCAATATAATAAAAACAACCTATATTATATTCAGTCTACTTTGAGTGAACTTTTTGCTAATACGAGATGTTTTATAGAAGAAAAAGAAGCCTCTAAAAGAGACGTTCTTTCTATAAATTGCCCTGAACATTATTCAGAAATCGTTGCCTCTGAAATAATAGATAAAGTGGCAGAAATTATAGTTATTAAATATAAATACGATTATTTTAAAAAAACATTAGGCGTTGGTGGACTTAACGCAAAGGAAAAGGAACTTTTATTAGTAGGGCTAATTTCAGCAGACCTCCCAGAAGATAAAAAATACGTTATAGAGAGGCTAAAAGGTCAACAAGAAATTGCAATAGACGGCGTGTATAACTTTCGACTTAAAGCCTTAAAGGCAAAGTGGGAGGACATAGTTTCTTATATGCCAACTTGCTTTATTAGTTCGCAACTTAGAGATTTTATAGGCTATCTTTTAGAAAACAAGAAAAAACGTGTTTACGTTGATGCAGGTATGGTATACGATAGCCACTTTAGAAGGCTTAAAAGGTGTTCTCTAATAGGGGGAGAGAATTTAAAAATCATTAGGGAAATTCTGCTTTCTAACTGTGGCGAAGTGGAAATAGCGGGAAAAATTCCAGAAGAAGATGAAAAGTATATTAGAGAACTGTTTGGTGATAAAATATATTTTTCAAGCGGATATTGTCTATAAAAGTGTTGACAAAAGTGTTATTTTAGGGTAAAATTATAAAAAAATATGCTATAAATGCGGACAAGTAGCGTCTTTTAAATCATAAAGAGAGCGGAGGGTGGTGAGATCTCCGTTGAGGAAAAAGAAAAGGCAAAACCACCGTGTTTGGCAGGGTAGCAAAACCGTTATTTTGCATTAAAGAGGTCGCTTTTTGCGACAAGTAAGGTGGAACCACGGATATTATTCGTCCTTACGTTACTTAGGTAGCGTAAGGATTTTTTTATAAGGAGAAAAGGTATGAAAATTACACTTAAAGACGGTTCGTTTATCGAATACGAAAGTCCAATATCGGTAAAAGATATTGCGGGAAACATTTCAGAGGGATTACTCAGAAACGCCGTTTGCGGCAAAGTAGACGGAGAACTCGTTGACCTCTCTTTTGTAGTTGATAAAGATTGCGAACTTCAAATTATCACTCTCAAAGATAAAGAGGGCTTACAAGTATATCGCCACACTTGTTCACACGTGCTTGCTCAAGCAGTTAAAAACATTTTTCCAACGAGTAAACTTGCAATAGGCCCTACCGTTGAAACTGGTTTTTATTACGATATAGAATTCAAGACTCCCATTTCTCAAGATGATCTTGTTAAGATTGAAAAGGAAATGGAAAAAATTATTAAGAGCGATCTTCCCATTGAAAGGCTTGTTTACGGAAAGAGAGATGCCGTTAAAATTTTCAAAGATTTTTCAGAGCCATATAAGGTAGAACTTATTCACGATTTACCAGCAGGTAGCGTTATATCTTTTTATAAGCAAGGTGATTTTATGGACTTGTGCCGTGGACCACACCTTCCTTCAACGGGTAAAATTAAGGCGTTCAAGCTCACTTCCGTTACCGGTGCATACTGGAGGGGAGATGAAAAGAACAAGATGCTCACCCGTATTTACGGAACGGCATTTGCTAAAAAGAGCGAACTTGAAGAGTATTTAACGGCCTTAGAAGAGGCTAAAAAGCGTGACCATAATAAACTCGGTCGTGAACTCGGTATATTTATGACGGAGGACGTTGTTGGACAAGGGTTACCTCTCTTAATGCCCAAGGGCGCAAAGATTATGCAAATCCTCACTCGTTTCGTTGAGGACGAAGAGGAAAAAAGAGGCTTTATGATAACCCGTACTGCAAATATGGCAAAGAACGACCTTTACCGTATTTCAGGACACTGGGATCATTATAGAGATAAAATGTTTATTATTGGTGACGAGAACTCTGCTGACGCAATGGCGCTCCGTCCTATGACTTGTCCTTTCCAATATCAAATTTATAAAAACGGCTTAAAGAGTTATAGAGATTTGCCTTGCAGATATTCTGAAACGGCAACGCTTTTTAGAAATGAGGCGAGTGGTGAAATGCACGGTCTTATCCGTGTTCGTCAGTTCACTTTATCAGACGGACATATCGTTTGTACCCCAGAGCAAATTGAAGAGGAATTTAAGCGTTGTTTAGACCTTTCTTATTACTTCCTTGACTGCTTGGGTATGAGAGAGGACGTTACTTTCCGTTTCTCTAAACGTGGTAAAAACAATAAGGAAAAATATATTGATAACGACAAGGCTTGGGATGAAACCGAGGCGTTAATGAAAAAAATCCTCGATAATATCGGCTTAGATTACGTTGAGGCTGAGGACGAGGCTGCTTTTTACGGACCTAAACTTGACGTTCAATCAAGAAACGTTTACGGAAAGGAAGACACCATTATTACCCTTCAAATAGACTTTGCGGCATCACACTCTTTTGATATGACTTATATTGACGAAAACGGTGAAAAACAATATCCTTTCATTATTCAAAGTCGGAGGCCAAGCGGTCTTAGGAA
>JAZSDD010000017.1:0-3472 GCA_045530945.1 Christensenellaceae bacterium | reverse complement strand
CTAAAGACTTAATTCTCTTATGTTTCATGGTCTTGACAAAAACATATCCGTATGATATATTTAGGCTAATCGTTAAATTTTTCTTTTAACATAATCGAAAGGCACAAAAGCAAGGAGTAAAAAATGGAAGTTTTATCTTTAATAGGTATTGTTTTAGGATTGGCTCTGCTCATTTTCTTGGCATTTAAAGGTCACTCTATAATTTGGGTTGCGCCTGTCTGCGCTTTATTAGTAGCGTTAATGAGTGGAAAAAACGTTTTAGATTTGTATCTAACCGATTACATGTCAGGGTTATCAGGTTTTGTTCTTTCATGGTTTCCAGCCTTCTTCCTAAGCGCAGTTTTTGGAAAACTTATGGATGCAACGGGTTCTGCTCGTTCATTGGCTAACAAAATAGTTTCGTTGATTGGCCCAAAATTTGCATTACTTGCAGTTGCGCTTCCTTGTCTTTTAATGACTTACGGTGGAATTTCCCTCTTCGTTGTTGTTTTCGTTATTTATCCTATGGGTTATGAAATTTTTAAGCAAGCAAATCTTCCAAGAAACTTGCTCCCCGGCGTTATCGCATTCGGTGCGTTTGGTATCACGATGACGGCTATTCCCGGTTCACCACAAATTCAAAACCTTATTCCCACCACTTATTATGGAACGACGGCAATGGCTGCTCCTTTGATGAGTTTAATAGCAATTGTATTGATAGCCGTTCCAAGTTATGTCTATTTAAGTTGGCGTGTTAAAAAAGCCAAATCAAACGGTTTAGTTTTTGTTGCAGATCCTAATTTCAAAGAACCAGACGTTGGCGACAAAGATAAAATACCCTCTTGGCATTGGTTAAGTGGTTTGCTTCCTTTAATACTCGTAGTAGTAGTGTTAAACGCTTTGCCACCCGTATTAAAAAATTTACTAAATTATGAACTTAAATCAACTCACTCAATAGTTATAGCCCTTTTCGTGGGCATCGTTGCCGTTTGTTTAATGAATATAAAGAGAGCAAAAGTTATTATGCCGTCAATAAATGACGGTGCAAACAGTTCACTTATTGCAATTATGAACACGGCTGCCGCAGTTGGCTTTGGGTCGGTTGTAAAAGCAGTGCCAGGATTTGAATTATTAGTAAGCGCAATGCTTAATATGTCTGGCTCAATCTTATTTGCAGAGGCAATTGCTATTAACGTTTTAGCAGGAGCAACCGGTTCTGCATCAGGCGGTATGACCATTGCCCTTGAGGCCCTCGCAGAAAACTTTATGGCAAAAGCAGAAACAATTGGTCTATCACCAGAATATCTACATAGAATAGCATCTCTCGCCTCTGGTGGACTTGACACTCTCCCACACAACGGCGCAGTTTTAACCTTGCTTTCAGTTTCAAACTGCTCGCATAAAGAATCTTATTGGGATATTTGCATAACCTCTTGCATTATTCCCGTAATAGTGTCAATCTTATTATCTTTCGTCTGGGGATTATTTATATAACCATAAAAAAACTAAACTTTATAATTCAAAAAAGCGTTAGTAACTTACTAACGCTTTTTATAATCTTATTTAAGATTTTTAGTTAAAAATTGAATCTTTTTCCCCTAATTGATTTTCTAATTCTTGATAGGTAAGATTTTCTTTTATAACGTCTAAAAGAGTTTTTAAACTTTCAAAATTTACTTCTGCAACGTTAATTTTGCTTGAAGGCAACGTTGGCGTTGTTGTAAAAGTATTTTTATTTCCTTTAACAATATCCTCGCTAAATTCATCAACGTTTCCTTTTTGTACAAACAACATTGGAATTTCCGTTTCAACTATCTCATAGTTAACCTTGTCTCCATTAACTACTTTCTGAACGTAATAAACCGTTTTCATTTCAACATCAAACTTTCTTGAAGTTTCTACAAATGCGATTTTATTTTTTGTCGGAACAAACTTTTCACTCGAAAAATTTATATAAACGTCGCATGCGTTCTCATTAGGGAGTTTATTTCCATTCGCAACCATTTTAACGCTTGTAATACCAACAACGTCAAAAAGGTTTACCCAATAAGTGTCGAAATCAACGAGTTTATTATTTTCAAGCACTTTAGCAGAAATAAATTCCCCCGTTTTTGCAGAATAAACCTCCTCATAGCCTTCAATCAATAAATCGTCACTTTCTCTTTTCGCACTCATAACGATAGCGTAGTCTTCATTAAACGCAATAACTGCGCTCGTTTTTACTGCTACTGCCTCTAAGCCAGAATATTCATAAAAATAACCGGTAACAACGTCATCGTTTCTTACAAATTCAACCTGCTTCATCACTATCACCCCTTTAATGGTTAAGCCCATATTGAATTTGAGATAATTATCTTTCATTTCGTAGCTTACACTGCCACCATTTAAAACGTCAATCCTACCTTTATTAACGTTGTTTTCAGTATCTGCAATAAGCTCGATTGAGAAAGAGTTGTTGCCAATAAGCATTTTGCTTTGGCCACCCAATAGCTCAATTTTAATCTTAAAACCAGCAACTGTGCTACTCCAAACTGAGTAGTTGTTTGGGTTGTCATTTATAAACGTTTGATATGCCGTTGCTATAGTTTCGCCAACTGCATATACTACGTCAAATTTCGAAAGAAGCCCCTCCATTCCTTCAACGCCTTCCCACAAAACGTACATCTGCTTGCCCATAAAGTTCTTGTTAATACTGTTTACGTTTATAAAACTCGTAAAGTTTTTCGTTGAGTCATCACTACAAGAAATATTTTCTTTCGTAAAGGCTTCGGGCATAAAAGACCAAGGATCAGGTCTATCTAATATTTCATCAACCACGTTTTTAGCCGCACTTAAAACGTTATATATCGTTAGTGTAGCAGTCAAAGTTTTAGTTTTATAATTAGGGTTCGTAAGAGTTGCACTTGCTTGATATTCCCCAACCTTGTCCGCCTTGTTGTTTGAATATGTAACCTCCGTACCGTCAGGTAAAGCCCCTTCTATTAAAACGCTTTCCTCTTTTCCTAAATACATTACTTTTTTGTCATTAAAAACTATGCTTGAAGGAAAATCTATTTTGTTTATTGTTAATTTAGCATTTTTTGTATATGTATTATATCCTTCTGCACTGACGTTAATGGTAATAATATATTCCCCAGCATTTTTATAAGGCCCCTCATTTGTGTAGTTAACAGTTGCATCCTGTGGAATGCCCGTCGCAACGATCGTGTGTTCTTCTCCATCATAATCTAACGTAACGTCGTTAAAAACTATATCGGAAAAATCTTGTTTACCACCTTCCGTTCCACAACCAACTATACTAAACGTTGTCAAGGAACAAAGCACAATTACTACTAGCATTATTCTTATAATTTTCTTCATTTTTCTCCTCCAAGAATTGATAGTTAATATTGTACGCTAACCGTTGGTTAGTTGTCAAGTATTTTTCTAACTACTAGTTATATAATATTTGTATGAAAGAGAATATTATAAAAAAAAGATTAGGAGAAGAAAT
>JAZSDD010000016.1:0-3974 GCA_045530945.1 Christensenellaceae bacterium | reverse complement strand
AATAAGAGCAAAAATTGTTGATACTATAAAATAAATTATAATAAAAAGAGAATATAATAATCCACTATTAAATTCTTTTGATCTTGAAAAATTAAAAACTTCTTTCAATTAAATCCCCTAAATTCTAAAAAACAGGCAACGCCTGTTTTTTAATCAAAAATTTTAGTATATTCTAAATCTCTTAAAAGAAATGACTTTTCTTCGTTAGATAGCGTTGGTTCTATTTGAATAAGAGCGTTTTCAACTTGGTTAAGCTCCTCCTCTTCAAAAAGCCCCTCAACACTAAGCGCAATATAAAAAGCGTTAAATTCCGAATATCCCTCCTTTACGGACTCTATTGCAAAAGGCAGAAACTCCTCCACCCCACCTAATTTTTGATGCGCTATTGCAAGTTTGCCATAGAAATATTCTTGCCCTGTGATTGCGCCAGTATTTTTCTCATCAAACGATTGAATATAGGTAGAAAAAGCACTATCGTTAACAAAAAGCGTTAAATATTTTTCTGCTCTCGTATAATCGTTTTCTGCGTTAACCTTAACGCATAATAGAGCAAGATCTTCATACTCTCCCGTATTTTCATACTGAAGTTCGTAAAAAGATACGCTTGCATCTTGCATACCAAGGTTTTCAAAAAAGTTTGCCATAGTTAGCGGAAGGGCAAGGGCAAAAATTCCGTAAAGAATACATATCACGGCAAGTATAGCGCCGAGTGTTATTAATGCTGTTTTTAAGATAAGCTTTTTCATAACGTATTCTCCTATATATATTTTACCAAATTTTATACTTAAAATCAACCCTATACTATAAATTTCTTGTATTTTGGCATTATAAAGCAAAATTATTCATAGCCTATAACTATGAAAAAATTTATCTTTGTTATCATTTCAGTTTTAGTATGTATATCTAACGTTTTTCTTCTTACCGCTTGCACTAAAACCTCCTTTTTGCTTCCATACGTTAGTGAACTTAGATCGGACGTTTTTGAGGGAAAAACCAACAGTTACACCCTAAGAGCATATTACGGCTATAAAGAATCGCCTTATAAAAACGACGGCAAGGTCGGTGAATTATCTTCTAAACTCACCTTTGTCCTTAAAGAAGTAGAAAACGAGGAGATTTCCTTTTCCTTAGAAATTCCTTTCGCCTCGGAAACGATACGTTTTGAAAAATCTCCAAACGGAAACCTCACTGCAACACTTAACGTAGATAATTTTAAGGAAAAAGAATTTATCGTTTGGCTATCATATTCATCTCAAAAAATACAAGTAACAATGCAATCCATCCTGCCATCTAGCACGCTTGATATTAACAAGGTTTTGCACTCTTTAGAACAAAATCAAACTTCGCTTATAAATTCTTACTTTAACGACTCCACTTTTAACGCAGAGATTTATGCAAGAATAATAGTAAAAAATGAAAAGCCATATTGGTACTTAGCTTTTGCTAACGGAAAAAGTTTAAAAGCTTTTTTAGCCGACGGTATCTCTGGAGAAGTTTTGGCAATTAGAGAAGTTATATAAACGTATATAATTATAAAAGAAAAGCCGTTTTTTCGGCTTTCTTTTTTTGCAATTATTTTATCCTCTATTTCTTTTACTTGACTAAAAAAGTAAGATATTGTAAAATAATATGGTTAAAACAATATAGGTGGTTTATATTATGGAAATTAAAGCAACTATGGAAAAAATAGTAAACCTTTGTAAGAGTAGAGGTTTTATCTTCCCCGGTTCTGAAATCTACGGTGGCTTAGCAAACTCTTGGGACTACGGCCCTTTAGGTGTTGAATTTAAAAACAACGTAAAAAAGGCTTGGTGGAAAAGATTCGTTCAAGAAAATAAATATAACGTAGGTCTTGATAGCGCTATTATTATGAACCCTGAAACTTGGGTAGCATCAGGACATTTAGGCGGATTTTCAGATCCTCTTATGGACTGTAAACAATGTAAATCACGCCATAGAGCAGATAAACTTATCGAAGATTGGGCGTTTGAAAACGGCACTAACGATAACCCTGCCGGTTGGGACTTTAAGAAAATGTCCGAATTTATTAAGGAGAAAAATATCGCTTGCCCCGATTGTGGTGGACATGAGTTTACTGATATTAAAAAATTCAATTTAATGTTCAAAACCTTTATCGGCGTTACAGAAGATTCAACTAATACCGTATATCTCCGTCCCGAAACGGCACAAGGAATATTCGTAAACTTCAATAACGTTCAAAGGGCGTCAAGAAAGAAACTCCCCTTTGGTATCTGCCAAATCGGTAAATCTTTCCGTAACGAAATAACACCCGGTAACTTCGTTTTCAGAACGAGAGAGTTCGAGCAAATGGAATTAGAATTTTTCTGCAAACCGGGAACTGACCTTGAGTGGTTTAAATACTGGAAAGACTACTGCTTGCAATTCTTACTTGACCTTGGCATGAAAAAAGAACATTTAAGACTTCGTGACCACGATCCCGAAGAGTTATGTTTCTATTCAAAAGCACCCACCGACTTTGAGTTCTTATTCCCATTTGGATGGGGCGAACTTTGGGGCATTGCAGACAGAACTGATTACGACCTCACTCAACACAAAGAACACAGTGGCAAGGATATGACTTATTTTGACCAAGACACCGGCGAACACTACGTTCCTTATGTAGTCGAACCCAGCCTTGGTGCAGACAGAGTTGCGCTTGCTTTCTTAGTTGACGCATACGATGAAGAACAAGTTGGCGAAAACGACGTGAGAGTTGTATTGCACCTCCACCCCGCACTCGCTCCTTATAAAGCGGCAATCTTACCCCTTTCTAAAAAACTTTCAGAAAAAGCAGGAGAAATTTACGACGAACTTTCTAAATACTTCCCCGTTGATTTTGATGAAAGTGGTTCAATCGGAAAACGTTATAGAAGAGAAGACGAAATCGGTACTCCTTTCTGTATTACCTACGACTTTGATTCTGAAAACGATAACTGCGTTACCGTTCGTGATAGAGATACTATGGAACAAGTTAGAATTCCAATTTCAGAATTAAAAAATTATATTGAGGAAAAAATTAAATTCTAATTAATTGAAAACGGCACTCTAAAATTAGAGTGCCTTTTTTATATAGCAAAAAAGCGAGAAAATTCTCTCGCTTTTTTAATTTATTACTTACTTGTTTTTTTCTTTTTAAGTAAAATTAACGTTACGACTACGCCACCTACAACAACTACTGCTCCTGCTATAATTCCAACTATTAATAATGGAGAAGTAGGACTTTGTTCAAGATAAACTAAATTATAATCCATGTTACTCTTTAAACTATGGTGAATACGATATAGATTGGTTGCCGAAAAAGTGTTGTATCCATCTTGATAGTGATCCCAGTAATCAGAAGAATCTGCAGTGATAAACACGTCGTCATAAATATTTGCAGTACCCATATCGTCAAAACCAATAACAGTTTCCCAGTGATGTCCACGAGGTGTAATGCAAACCATAACGGGACGATCCTTTTTCAAATTCTCTTTCATGAAATCACGATAACTCTCGTACGTTGGGAAAAGTGCTTCTTCACCTGCTTTTGAGCCCAAAGACTTAGCCTTCAAACCGTTTTTCTTAAGAACTTCCGCATTGTAATTTGCTTTTGTTCCAGAAGGATTAACTGGCTTTTTAGCAATTTCATAATAATCGTCGCAAAGAGTAACTTCCCAACTTTCATCAACGTCTTTTCCGTAATAATTTAATACGCCCATAATTGAACATATTCCACAAGACGCACTCATAGTTTGTTGAAAAATATTATAATTTTTTAAAAGTAGTCTGCTTCCCTCGTCCTTCATATTGTAATAATCGTTTACCTTGTAGTAGTTAGAATAAAGAACGTTTCTATTTCCGTCTTTTGTGGTTATCGTTCCATATTTATCTTTATCTCTTGTTCCACCGTAACTACCGTCTGCATTTAAGATAAAATGAAGTTCGGGGTGAGGTTGCTTATAAGAAGTATCTCT
>JAZSDD010000069.1:0-31832 GCA_045530945.1 Christensenellaceae bacterium | reverse complement strand
AATTCTCTCTTAGTAATCAACCCGTCGTTATATAAAATTTCAGGGCTGATATAGTAAACGCTATATGAATTTGAGCATACCGAAGAATAGGGAGAATTACTAAATCCCGTTTGAACGAGAGGAAGTATCTCCCAAATAGTTTGATTTGATTTTTTCAAAAAATCTATAAAATTGTATGCTTCTTTCCCAAAATCCCCTATTCCGTATTTTGACGGAAGAGAGAAAATAGGCATTAGTAAACCACTTTGTCTTTTCATCTTTTTTAGTGTACGGGATACGTTATAAAATAAACCCACCGTCGCAGGTTATAGCCTGCCCTGTAATATAGTTTGCGCTATCACTGCACAAAAAATAAATAATTTCGGCAATTTCTTTGGGATCGCCTATTCTTCCTAACGGAATTCTTGAAATAATGTCTTGCATTTCCTCTTCAGTATACCCGTCGTTCATAGGTGAGCGAATAACCCCAGGGCAAATACAGTTTACGTTTACGTTTGAGGGGCCCACTTCCTTAGCAAGAGCCTTAGCGTATCCTATAAGTGCAGATTTAGTTGCAGAATAACAACTTTCTAAACTTCCACCAGCTACACCCCAAATTGAAGATACGAATAAAATTTTACCACTTTTTCTCTCAATCATACTCTTTATTGCTTCTTTGGTTAAAAGGTGGCAAGATTTTACGTTGATATCAAAAAGCCTATCCCAATCTTCTTCATTAGTGTCTTGTACTTGCTTATAGAGGTCAACACCCGCATTATTAACCAAAACGTCGATATGATTAAAACTACCAAGGTGCGCCTTTATTAGATTATCAGCCTCTCCCTTTTTAGAAAAGTCTGCCTTAACGGCGTTTAGATAGCCAGCGTATCCATCTTTTTCAAGTTCTTCTTTAAGAGATTGTATAGAAGAATAGTCTAAATTATACTGTGCCGTAACGAAAAAACCCTTTTTTATAAAGGTTTTAACCGTTTCTCTACCTATTGCGCCCGAAGCGCCTGTAATTAGCGCAGTTTTCATTTTTTCTCCTTGTTAGAAAATAAAATAGTTATGCTATATATTAACGTACCCGCAAGAAATTTGCGGGTACGTTTTAGTTATTTTAGCCTTTAACTCTTTCCATATAGTCACCGGTTCTGGTGTCTACTCTAATATATTCACCCTCTTCAACGAACATAGGAACGTCAATCGTAATACCCGTTTCAAGAGTTGCCTTCTTGGTGGTGTTAGTTGCCGTGTTGCCCTTAACTGCGGGGTCAGCCTTGGTAACTTGTAATACAACGAAGTTATCACAATCTACTGAGAAGGGAACGCCCTTGAAGAACTTAACGATAACGTGGTCACCCTCTTTAATATATTTGAGAGCCTCTTCACATTGTTCATAAGAAAGTTCAACTTGTTCGAAAGTATCGTCTTCCATAAAGATATAGAATTGGTCGCCGTCATAATAAGAATAGGTCATATTCTTGGTAACGATGGTTGCTTCTTGAATTTTTTCGGTGGGGTTCCAAGTTTTTTCTAAAACTTTTCCATCCATAACGTCTTTCATTTTGGTTCTAACGAACGCTGCTCCCTTACCGGGTTTAACGTGTTGGAAATCCACGATGGTGTAAACCTTGCCTTCAAATTCAAATGTTACGCCCTTTCTGAAATCGCCTGCTGAAATCATATTGTTTTCTCCTTAACTTTTGTCTTTTATAATTAATAATTTTTTATTATCAGTAAATAATCTTTTAACTTTTCCCTTTTCTAAAACGACGGTGTCCTCAATTCTCACGCCGTAAAGGTTATCTAAGTAAACGCCCGGCTCTATGGTAAACACGCATCCGTCTTTTAGCAAGGTGTTCGTCTTTTTAGAAAGAGTTGGCGCTTCGTGTACTTCAAGCCCTACGCCGTGCCCCAAAGAGTGAGTGAAATAACTATCTAACCCATCTTCTTTTAGGCTGTCCCTTGCAATTTTATCCGCATCAGAAGTGGTTATCCCAGATAAAATTTTTTCTTCTGCCGTTAAATTTGCTCTTAAAACGGAGTTGTAAATTTTTGTAAATTTGCTATCCGGTTTCCCAAAGAAAGCAACCCTCGTTAAATCGGAAATATATCCTTTATATTTAGCGCCCGCATCAATTAGAATTGGTGAATTTAACTTTAACTTAGTCTTTCCCGTAACGTGATGCGGAACGGCAGAGCCAGCGCCAAAGGCAACTATCGTTTCAAACCCAATCTCTTCCGCCCCAAACTTAAACATATATTTTTCCAATATATCCTTAAGTTCAATCTCAGTCATTCCAAGTTTAACTTCTTTTATTGCTAAATAGTAGGCTTTTTGAACTATTTTGCACGCCTTTTTAATATATAAAAGTTCTTTATCGCTTTTAATTTCTCTTGCGTGAGATAGAACTTTTTTTCCGTCTGTTATCTTAAAAACCGAAGATAGAAAGTTATAGGTAGAAACGTTTATCTTATCAAAATCGGTGATTAATTCTAAAACGCCCTCTTTTATAAGATACTCTTTAATCGTTTCAAGTCCGTTATATAATATGGGGGTGATATCGGTGTTTTTAAAATACCTCACGGCATCTGAAAAATACCTTGCGTCTGTAAAATACGCTTTCTTTTCCCCATACAAGAAGTATCCCTCTGCAATATCCTTTTTTGAAAAGTACAACCTTTCAATTCTATCTACAAAAAAATACGCCTTGTTTTTAAGATTATTAAACATATCCTATCCTTTTATATTCTATCAAAATTTTACAGTTTAGTCAATCCGTTTTAATCTCTTTTATCCTTCGCCTACGTTATTTTTCACCAAAATAAGTGTTTTTCATAAAAAGAGCATCAATATCTTGTGTTCCTGCCGACTCGCAGATAATAAAAGGTTTTAAGTTTAACTCTTTTAGCGCTACTACTAATGGTTGAAATTCAGGTCCGTATTTATCGTCTAAAAAGGTTAAATGTTTAACTTCGCCCTTTGCAGTATACTCTATTTTTGAAAAATGCACGTGGAAATGCTCCATCTTTTCATAACCAAGATTATCTATCATATAGATTAAACGGCTTTTATAATCGTCAACAGTTTTAAGACTTCCACACTCCCTTGCGTTCACGTGTCCAAAATCAACGGCGGGAACGAATATTTTATCCGTCTTACAAAAATATACTATTTCCTCAATCGTCCCTATCTGAGCAGATTTACCCATTGTTTCTGGGCAAAATATTACATCTGAAAGCCCCTCTTGGTATATTTTATCCCTTAAAATTTCAATACGTTTTTTGGTAAGTTCTACTGCCTCTTCCCTTTTCATTCTACCTTGGCTCGCAGGGTGAAAAACAACCCTTTTCCCACCAAACTTTTTTAATTTTTTTGCAGAATCTAAAACGTAGCGATAAGATTTTTCCGCCTGTTCGTCATCAGGATTAGCAAAGTTAATATAGTAGGGAGCGTGAACGGAAATTTCAATATTACAATCGGAAAAAATTTTGCCAATTTCCTCTGCCTTTTCATCACTAATATTTACCCCTCTTCCAAAGGAATACTCAAAACAATCAAGCCCCATATTTTTAAGATAGGGCGCAGTTTGCTCCGTCTTAGTGTATCCCGCCTCAAGAAAGGCTATTGAATTTCCACTTGGTCCAAATTTAATCATTTTTTCTCTACTTTTTTAATATCTTTATCAAGTTGATTTATTAGTTCTTCTTTTGAGGAAAAAGTTTTTATTTCCCTAATAAAATCTTCAAACAAAACGGTAATTTCCCTATCATAAAGGTCACCAGAATATCCAAGTAGGTGCGCCTCTATAACAACCTTATCGTCGTTAAAAGTGGGTCTCGTACCATAGTTTACTAACGAAAGATATTCTTTATTATCTATTAAAACTCTTCCCTTATATACGCCGAATTTTAGCCTTTGTTTATCTTTTACAACTTCTACGTTTGCCGTGGGATAACCAAGCGTTCTTCCAACCGCTCTATCGTGAACGACCTTGCCCGTTAGAAAATAAGAAAAACCTAATAGTTTGTTTACAGATTTAATATCGCCTTTAGAAATAAACTCTTTCACCTTTGTCGTTGAAACTTTTATATCTTCACAAAAAACGTCGTTAACGGTAATAACCGTTTGATTTTTTCCCTTTGCGTACTCTGTTAAATATTCAACGTTTCCCTCAGCGTTTTTACCAAATCGATAATCAGCCCCAGAAACGTATCCCCTAACGTTGTATTTTTCGTTTAATACGTTCAAAAACTCCCCTTTAGAAAGTGACAAAAACTCCTTATTAGCGGGAGCAAAGTAAACCTCGTCAACCCCAAGAGAGTAAATAAGTTTTTCCCTTTCCTTTGAAGAAAAAACAAAAGATTGCTTATCTTTGCTAATAACGGCACGCAAATTTCCGTCAAAGGTAAAAACCACCGTTTTGCAATTAAGTTGCTTTGAAAGTAGTTTTGCTTTAAGAATAACCTCCTTGTGCCCAAGGTGAACACAATCAAAGTACCCTAAAGCCAAAACTACAGAATTTTTTTCTCTATCTGACATATGCATCTATTTTTAGAATACCCTCTTTAACCGAGCCTATTCCCCAAAAATCTTGTTCGTTATAAACCCTATAAACACCGTCATTTAAATCGTACTTATCAAATAAGCCGTTCAAAATTCTTTGTGCCTTTTCATTTGGTAGAATAACCTTTTCAAAATCAACGGCAAGATCTGGTGCGATTAAATACTGCTTAGGGTTATCAGAATTTTTAAATTCTTCAACGGAAACACCGTTTTCTAAATTAAAAATACCAGATGCCGTTCTTTTTAATTTACTCATAACGGCAAGCGAACCGACAGCCTCTGCTAAATCTCTTGCGAGTGAACGGATATAAGTTCCACCCTTGCAGTCAATTTTAAAGGTAAAAGAATTTTCTCCCGTTTGCCCCGTAAGAATAAAATCTGACACCGTTACTTTTTTCTTTTGTAGGTTAAAATCAATGCCTTTTCTTGCAAGTTCGTATCCCCTCTTCCCATCCACGCATTTAGCAGAATATTTGGGAGGAAGTTGTTCAATTTCGCCAATAAAGTTTGATAGAGCCTTTTCAATCTCTTCTTTTGTTGGGATATAAGAAGTGGTAGCCTCCGTTTTTCCCGTACTATCAAGCGTGTCGGTAGAATAACCGAAAGTAAATTCCGCCTCGTAAGTTTTCTTCTTATCAAGCAAATAATTAAATAGTCTTGACGTTTTAGAAATACCCACGGGCAACACGCCAGACGCCATAGGGTCTAACGTGCCCATATGTCCACACGGAAGATTAAATTTTTTTTTAACGGCAGTAACTGCGTAAGCAGAACTCATGCCCTCCGGTTTTAATAGGTTTATAAAGCCTTTCATTTTAATCTCTTAAATGCGATTTAACCGCATAGTGTAATTTATCTATAACTTCTTCGTATTCGCCGGAAATTTGGCAACCACTTGCAAACCTATGTCCGCCACCGCCAAAACATCCTGCAATTTCGTTAACGTCAGTTTCCTTACCTCTAAAACTAATCTTAAACTTATTTTTAGCCGTTTCTAAAATACAAACGCCAACCTCAACGCCCTCTATTCCCATAACGAAGTCAATCATACCCTCCGTGTCAGAGGGCTTTGCACCCGTTTTTTCAATATCTTCTATAAAAACGGAGGCAACGGCAAATCTATCGTCTAAAAAGTATCTAATTTTTGATGCAACTATTCCAAAAAGTTTTGCTCTACCCTTGCTTTGCTTTGAAAAACAATTGTAATAAATTTCGTTGGGGCTTGCACCGTATTCAATTAAATCACCTGCAATTTTATAAGTGCTACCTAACACCCCTTTGTGCCTAAATCCACCTGTATCCGTCATTAACCCCATAAAAAGTAGGGTGGCAATTTCCTTGGTGATTTTCGCTTCTAACGCCTTTAATATTTCATAAACGTTTTCAGAATTAGAGGGTTTAGTGCAAACGTAGTTATATTTACCAAACTTAGTGTTTGAAAGGTGGTGATCTATATTAAAAGTGTTTTTATGGTTTATATAAAGTTCAGAAAACGCTCCAAGCCTCGACAATTCACCACAATCAACGGAAACGAGGGCGGAATAATCTCTATCCGCCCCTTTTTTTACCAAATTTATATTATTTAGAAAGGAAAATTTATCGGGAATATCGTCTGCGCACAAAACGTCAGCGTCAACACCTACGTCTTTAAGCCCAAGACAGAGGGCGATTGCGCTTCCGATAGAATCCCCGTCAGGACGAATATGAAAAATTATCCCAACGCTTTTTTCTTGAAGAAGTTTTTCTGCAACTTCTATTGGTGTTTTAAGATTAATCAAGTTTTTCATCCTTTTTTATGCTTTTGAAAATTTTATCCATGTGCGCACTGTATTCCATAGAATCGTCAAGAATAAAAGATAGTTCTGGAACGGTTCGTAAAACCATACTTTTAGAAAGTTCGTATCTAATTTTTTTAGCGTCGTCCTTAATAGCGGAAAAACTCCTTAGGCTTTTTTCCTTATCGGTGGAAAAAACGCTGATATAAACTTTGGCAAAGGATAAATCCTTAGCACAATCCACCTTTAGCACCGAAAACATCTCGGTAATTAAGGGGTTTTTTAATCTTCTTGAAATTATTTCGTAAATTTCCTTTTGCAATTCGGAATTAAGCCTATCTTGCCTATTAACGTTACTTCTTTTTTTCACCGTTAGTCCCTACTTTCCTCTACTTGATAACTTTCTATAAAGTCACCGACTTTAATGTCGTTAAATTTCTCGATTGATATACCACATTCAAAGCCTTGGTTAACTTCCTTAACGTCGTCTTTAAATCTCTTTAATTGTAATACGTTACCTTCACAAATCATAACGTCGTCACGATAAATTCTAAGTTTGCTATTTCTTGCAATCTTACCCTCAACAACGTAACAACCTGCAACTTGACCAACGCCGGAAATCTTAAACACTTCTCTAACCTCAGCCTTACCTAAGTAAATTTCATTAAACTTAGGTGCAAGCATACCTTTAAGCGCCTTTTCAACGTCCTCAATAGCCTCGTAAATAACTCTATAAAGTTTAATATCTACGCCACTTCTTTCGGCAATTTGTTTAGCGTTAGAATCGGGACGAACGTTAAAGCCTATAATAATTGCGTTTGAAGATTCTGCAAGCATAATGTCAGATTCTTTAATAGCGCCTGCTTGAGCGTGAATAACGTTTACTCTAACTTCTGCGTTAGAAAGTTTTTCCATTGATTGCTTAACTGCCTCAACCGATCCTTGAACGTCTGCCTTAACAATCATATTAAGAACTTTCATTTCGCCCTCGGCAATCTTACTAAATACGTCGTCCAAAGAAACCATTTGAGAAGATTTAATCATATTTTCTCTTTCTTTGTTTCTTCTTTCTTCTGCAACCATCTTAATAAGTTTTTCCGCTTCTCCTGCAAAGAGAATATCTCCTGCCTCTGGAACGTCGTCAAGACCCATTATAGAAACGGGAGTAGAAGGACCAGCAGAAGTAACTTTTCTTCCCTTGTCGTCGCTCATTGCTCTTATTTTACCCGTAACCGTGCCAACAATTACACTGTCACCGATTTTAAGCGTTCCGTTTTGAACTAATATGGTTGCGATAGGCCCTTTGCTTTGGTCAAGCTTAGCCTCTATAACAACACCTTTTGCCTTTCTATTGGGGTTTGCCTTTAAGTCTTTAATTTCTGCTAAAAGGTTTACGTTTGAAAGCAAGTCTTCAAAACCCATGCCCGTCTTTGCAGAAACGGGACAAACGATAGCGTCACCACCCCACTCTTCGGGAAGAAGTCCATTTTCAGTAAGACCCGTTTTAACTCTATCAATGTTTGCCTCGGGCTTATCCATCTTGTTAACTGCAACGATAATAGGAACGTCTGCCGCTTTCGCGTGGTTAATAGCCTCAACCGTTTGTGGCATAATTCCGTCGTCAGCAGCGACAACTAAAATAGCAATATCCGTTGCTTGAGCGCCTCTTGCACGCATTGCGGTAAACGCAGCGTGTCCGGGGGTGTCAAGGAAAGTTATAACTTGACCGTCAACGGTAACTTGGTATGCGCCGATATGTTGGGTTATACCACCAGCCTCACCAGCCGTAACGTTAGTTTTTCTAATTCTATCAAGAATAGAAGTTTTACCGTGGTCAACGTGTCCCATAACTGTTACTACGGGAGGACGACGGGTAAGATCAGCCTCTGCGTCTGCAACGTCGTCAAACCCTTCACTTAAAACGTCCTCAGCCGTTTTATCGAGTTTTAATTCAAGTTCAACGCCAATATCGTCTGCAATAAACGCTGCGGTATCAAAATCGATTGAGTCGTTGATGGTTTTCATTATACCCTCTTTGAACAATCTCTTAGTGATTTCCGCCGCCGTAATACCAATCTTTTCACTTAATACCTTTAAGGGAATAATTTCAGTATTAATAACTGCTTTTTCAATCTTGATTACGTTAGTTTGCGCTTGTTCTTTGGCCTTTTTAACGGGACGGAACTTTCTATATCCCGTCTTATTTTCATCAAAATCGTCGATATCAACGTTATTTCTAATGAGCGCTCTCTTATTGATAACGTGCTTATCTTCGTATTGCTTTTCTCCGTTTTGCTTTTTCTTACCTTGCGACCTCTTGGTATTTTCGTTGATAACGATAGGAGGCGCAACGAAAGTGGACTGAGGCTTTTTAAATCCTTGTCCTCTATCCTTATTAAATTCCGGCTTAGGACCTCTCTCCTTATTAAAGCCACCTTGAGGCTTGTTTCCACCAAAACCTTCTCTTCTTTCAGGCTTAGGTCTTTCCTCTCTTTTTGGCTTTTCGGGAGTAAACTCTGCCCTTCTAACTATAAATGAAGGTCTTGGTTTTTCGGCAGGTTTTTGTTCTTCCTTGATCTCGGGAGTTTCCTTTTCGATAGGAGCAACTTTTGAAGGCTTTTCTTCTTCAACCTTAACTTCTACCTTTTCTTCCTTAACCTCAACCTTAGGTTGTTCTTTCGGGCTTTCCTTAACTTCTTCCACTACCTTAGGTTTCTCTTCTTTTTGAATCTCTTGCGCCTTTGTAGCCTCGATAGATTTTATTTTTTCTTGAACGGAACGGATAAACTTTTTAGTTTCATCTTCTTTTTTAGAAAGATCTAATAAAACGTCCTTAAATCCACCCGTGGAAAGAATTTCGCTAATTTTTCTAATATTGTCAGTATGCATAGATTTTTGTTCTGCCATGTTTATTCTCCTAACACTTCAATAAACTCGTTTTCGCTATTACTAAGTATTGCAACGGAAAGCGCTCCGTCTGTTATTGCCATAAGTTTTGCATTTTCTCTAAAGGTGAACGTTGAAAGAGGCTCGCTTTTCGTCCTAATCAACTTACAGTTAAACCTTTTTGAAAGTTTCAACGCTTGCCTCGTAGTATCTTTTCCAGCACTTTTACACAAAATCAAAAGGTTTGCTTTTTTTAACGTGAAAATTGCGTTCACTCCAATTTTATAACTGCCTTTTCTAATTGCAAAACCAATAAAAGTGGCGACTTTTGATTTATTTTCCAATTAATTCCTCCAAAAGTCTGTCGTAAACCTCTTCTGTTACCTCAAAGGAAAACGCCTTGTTTAACAGCCTATTCTTTTTAAGTTTTTTAAAGCACTCTGCGTCACCGCAGATATATGCGCCTCGTCCGTTAGCCTTGCCCGTTCTGTCCAAGAAAATTTCCTCTCCACTTTTAACTATTCTGAGAAGTTCTTTTTTAGGAGCAGATTTTTTGCACGCTATACAAGTGCGCATTGGAATTTTTTTATTCATTTTATTCTCCGATTATTCCGCAATTTCCTCTTGTTCAGACGGAATATCATCAATTATTTCTTCGCCTAATTCTTCAGCAACTTTGCTTTGGCTCTTAACGTCAATCTTCCAATCGGTAAGTCTGACTGCAAGTCTTGCGTTTTGACCGCTTCTACCTATTGCAAGCGACAATTTATCGTCAGGAACGATAGCAACTGCGCTGTCGTCACCCGTTTGAATAACTTTTAATACTCTTGCGGGAGATAATGCTCTTGAAATGTATTCTAAGGGGTTTTCACTCCAAGGAATAATATCAATTTTTTCGCCACCAAGTTCAGCAACGATAGCGTTTACTCTTGCACCCTTATTACCAACGCACGCGCCGATAGCATCTACCATAGGATCGTCGCTATGAATAGCGATTTTGGTTCTTTGTCCTGCCTCTCTTGCAATGCTCTTAATTACAACAACGCCTTGCTTAATTTCAGGAACTTCATTTTCAAACAAACGCTTAACTAAACCGGTAGAAGTTCTTGAAACCATAATTTGAGCAACCTTACCGGAATTTCTAACACGTTTAACGTAAACGTTTAATCTTTGGTTTAATTCGTATTTTTCACCAGGAACTTGATCTCTCGGCATCATAACGCCTTCAATTTGGCTACCACCAATTTCAACGTAAACGTTACCACCCTCGATTCTTCTGATAGTGCAAACCATAAGTTCGCCCTCTTTATCTTCAAACTCGCTAACGGTGTTATCCCTTTCAATCTCACGAAGTTTTTGCGTTAACACTTGCTTTGCAGTTTGTGCAGCAATTCTTCCGAAATCTTTAGATTTAATTTCTTCAACAAACTCATCTCCAACCTTGTAAGATTTTTTAATAGTTTTAGCCTCTTCAAGACTTATTTCCTTATCAGCGTCAACCACTTCATCAACAACAGTTCTAACGCTATAAATGTTGATAGATTTTTTCTCGTGGTTTAATTTAATTTTAACGCCGGTTGCAAGCCCCGTCATCTTTTTGTTGGCTATAACCATAGCCTCTTCTAAAGCCGAAACGAATTCCGCTTCGGAAATGCCCTTTTCTCTGTCTAACACTTCAAGTGCCATAAAGAAGTCCTGATTAATCATTTTGTTCTCCTTAAAATTTTATCAAGTTTAATATTTTTAGTTAAAGTCAACGTAGGCGTTAACTTTTACAACGTTTTTCATATCAATCGAGAGGGTAGTTTTTTTGTTAACTTTAACAACTATACATTGTCCGTTATATGAAAGAAGTTCTCCCTCGTAAAACTTTTTGCCCTTAATCGCAGAATAAAGTTTAACCTCTACCATTTTACCGATATTAGCGTTAAAATCTTCTTCCGTCTTAAAAGGTCTATCAACGCCGGGACTGGATACGTTTAACGTATACGGCTGACCAAACGTTGGATCTAACTCGTCAAGCGGTTCGTTTATTGCGTTATGGAACTTTTCGCAAGTATCTAAATCTACACCACCCTCTTTATCGATAAAAATGGTGAGTGAAGGATTTTTACCTTGCTTAAATTCCACGTCAAAAATTTTAACGCCCACGCTTTCAGCAATTTTTTTGCAAAATTCAAATATTTCTGCGTTGGATTTTACCTTCATATTAACCTCTAACAAAGAAATATGAGAACGGGCATCCGTTCTCATAAGTCAAGTCTTATAATTCAGTATATTAATAATAACACTTTTTATAAATAAAAGCAAGCGTTTTTACAAATTTTATTTTTTGGCTTTAATTTTCATAAGTTCAATAAAAGCCTCTGCGGTAGCGTATGCGTCAGACAACGCTCTGTGATGGTGGAATATAATTCCAAAATGGTCTGCAACCGTTCCGAGGTCGGCTCTTTTTAACTGTGGCAACAGTGAACGAACCAAATCCACAGAGTCAATATATTTATTTGAAATTTCGTACTCTTCTGCGCCTGCAAACCTCTTAATAAATTTCATGTCGAATTCGGCGTTATGAGCGACCAAAATCGCCCCCTCAATAAACTTCATAAAATCGGGAATTACCGTGCTAATTTTTGGCGCGTCCTTTACCATTTCAGAAGTAATCCCAGTTATTTTAGTAATTTCTGCCGAAATAGGATAATCTGGTTTAACTAAGGTGGTGAACTGTTCGGTAATAACGCCCTTTTCAATCTTTACCGCGCCTATCTCAGTTATCCCGTTATTCATTAAATCAAGTCCCGTCGTTTCTAAATCGAACACAACGTAAGTATTTGCCGTTAACTCTTCTGGCAAGGTATAATCGTCAAAAACACTACCCACTTTTACGATTGAAGCAGGTGATGGGAACACATTTCTATATTCCCTTGGCGCTTTATTTTTATACTTTTCCTTTTTTACGAAGTTTTTAGGGAAAGTACACCTATTTATCTTGTCAAAGGTTAACGACGGTCTGCCGTTGTACTCCCCAATCGAGCCTCTTGCAATAATAGCGTCACCAACTTTAATATCCTTAATTTTTGAAAGAGTACTTTTCTTGGAAAAATACACTCCCCCCGTCTTACCCGTAGTATCGTCTATTCTAATTATAAAAAAGGGCTTTCCGTTTTTAGTTTCCTTTTCAAAAATCTCCGTAACAATTCCACAAACGGTAACCTCACCCGACGTAGCGTCCTCTATATACAGAGCAACGTCGCCCATGTTTTCGTCGTCAATAACTACAACGTCCTCAACTTTAATAGTTCTATGTTCAATCTTTTTTAGTTCGGAATTATACACCTCTTCGGAAATTAAACTAATAGTTTCTTCCACCTCTTTAATTTCCGTGCTACCAGCAAAATCCGAACAAAAGTTTTTTGAAAGAAATTCGTTAAGTTTTTTTATCGTTGAGTTTTTGTTAACGTACTCCACGCCGTCTTTAGTTAAACGCAAAGTATATTTAACGGTATCTCCAACTGGTGCAGAAATAATGTCAGTAGGCTTTAAAAATATTGAAATGGAGGGAAAATTATCCCTTAAAAAGTTATAAATTGCATTATTTACGAGTTGGTCGTTACTTACTATTTTTTTAACGGTAACCTTAACTTCCCTAAAAGCAGGAAGAGTGGTTTTTTCCACCTCTTTAAGAATTATATCCCTTAACTCGTCGGGAACGAAAGTATCACATATAAAATTATAGGTGATTTTTTGCTCTTCTCTATCAATCTCAATGTTTGACAATCTAATTTTAGCAAGCCTTTCGTCTAAGGCTTTAATATCGCTTATAAATTCTATACCACTTTTTACTCGATACATTTATCAATCTCCTCGAAAAACTCCCTCTCAACGTCCTCTTTTTTAACAGTCTTATATACTTCACCGTTTCTAAAAATCACGCAAGACTCTTTTCCACCAGCAATACCAATATCTGCATCCTTTGCTTCACCAGGTCCGTTCACCACGCAACCCATAACGGCAATCTTAACGTGTTTTTTAACGTTTTTGGTGTATTCTTCCACCTTTCTTGCAAAATTCATACAATCCCACGCGCAACGACCACAAGTTGGGCAAGCTATAATTTCCACGCCTTGATTTTTAAGTCCCAAGCCTTTTAGTATAGAATTTCCTGCAATTACTTCTCTTATAGGGTCTGCTGATAAACTAACCCTTATCGTATCGCCTATTCCTTTAAGCAAAAGAGAACCTATGCCCATAGCGTTTTTAATAACGCCATTATATTCCGTTCCCGCCTCGGTAACCCCAAGATGCAAAGGATAATTCACCTTTTTGGAGATATATTCATAAGCCTTAACCATAAGTGGCACAGACGATGCTTTTACCGATATTACGATATTTTCCACTCCGTATTTTTCTAAAATGGCAACGTTTTTTAATGCGCTTTCGCCAAGTGAAATTTCATTTTTACCGTATTTATTTAAAAATTCTTTTTCAATGCTACCAGTGTTAGAACCAACTCTAACGGCAACGTTATTTGATTTGATAGCCTCCGCCACCTTTCTAACGTTTTCTTCTCCACCAATATTTCCGGGATTTATGCGAATTTTATCCGCTCCTCCCTCGATAGAGGCAATACCCAATTTATAATCAAAATGAATATCGGCAACAAGAGGCATATTAACCTCTTTTTTTATTTTAGAAAAGGCTTTGGCGTCTTCTAAATCTAAAACGGAATAGCGCATAATGTCACACCCGTTTTGCTCTAAAACAAGTGCTTCTTCAACGCATAAAGCAACGTTTTTTGGCATTAGCGTTGACATTGATTGAACGGCAACGCCCTCACCCCCACCTATAAATAATCTACCGATTTTAACCTTTTTTGACATAATTATCTCCTAATAATAAATTTTAACATAATAATTAAATTTTGTAAAGAAGTAAAAACAAAAGAAAAACGGAGGCTTAAAAAACCTCCATTTTTTTCTACAATCCAGCCCTTGCCTTATATAAAGATAAAAGGCTTCCGTAGTAATCTTCTAAATAGATAAGAACCGTGTTATCAGCCTTAAATTGAGTGTACGCCTCAACTGCGTTAGAAATACTGTCGTAATAACCTCTAACACATGCTATAACGTCGGAATAATATCCCATATCCACAAGTTCCTCTTTTGAATAAGATTGAGAACGAATTTCTAGATATCTTAATTTTAGACTTGCATTTGCAGAGATATTTGCGTTTTTACTTCGTTTTTCCTTTTCGTCAAGAGCGTTATTATACTTAAAAACTTCTCTCGCCTCTTTTTCTTGCTCGCTTTTAAGTTCAATAAACTTAGCGTTAGCCTTGTTATTGTGATACTCTTCAAATGTTTCTCTAATTGATTTTGCTAAGACATTTAAGGTGGAAATTTCCTCATCCAAGTTAGAAATAGTATTCTTACTTTCTTGATGAATTTGCTCTATTTTATTAAGCCTATTCTCTTCGAGTTTGACAATTTTTGAAACGGTCACGTCGGAATTTATATACCCCCTCTTAATCGCCTCCTTTTCAATTTCCTTCTTACTCTTTTCCACCTCTTCATTAAGAGCGTCGATTTTTTTCGCAACATCTAAAGACTCCCTCTCTTTTTTTTCTACTAACGCTTGAATTTTAGCATCAAGTTCTCTTTTTGCTTTTTCATATTCTTGATCAAACCAAGGCGCAGTTAATTCTCTTGCAATACTAAAAAGTTCCTCGTCTGATTTTTCCACGAAAGTCATCCTTTCTAGCAAAAGATTCTCAAGTCCAGCATCTTCATAAGCATCAATTTTTAAGCGATAATCGTAATAAATCGTCTTTAATATTTCATACATTTGATTAGCCGTAGTAGGCGTTTGATATGCCATTTATTTATCCTCCTAATTTAGTGTATCTAAACGTAATTTCTCCCACTCTAAAAGGCTGACTTTTGTTATTAAAAGTAAGGGTGAAATTTTCCGAACATAAATTACAATAAAACTTATTACACCCCTCCTTAATAATAAAATTTTTCTCTCCGCCGTCCGATGAAACGTTAAGTATCGCTTCCCCTTGTGAGTGAAATTCTATTCCTCGCAGTATTTTTCTGCCACAATAATTTAAATGGGTAGTAACTCCTTCAGTAACATTTTCTATCACGTTGACTCTTTCTTCTTTAACTATTTTATAGGCGTTGCCATCCTCGCCTAAAAATACTGCGCCACTTCTTGAAAGTGCGTCTGCAGAAGCTTTAATTTCTGTAAAAACCCCTTCCACAACGTCGTAAACACAAAGCCACTTTTCATTATCCCTCGTAAAAGGGAAAACGTATAAAGAACCGTTAAAAGAACAATGTTCATAAAAATTTTCATATTCAATATTGTTAGGAATTTTTACAAAGGAAAGTTTGTGTCCATCAAAAACGCCAAGTCCTTCATCAGCAATAAAAACTGCTTTATCACCACAAACGGCTAAACTTTTCTTTTTAGCAGAGAAATATTGCGTTAAAATTTTCTCAACAACTATATCCCCGGGCGCTTTAGTAAAAGAAATTTTAATTAACTTATGTTCGCTTAATATTAACGCACACTCGTCGTATTCTGCGATACCTAAAACCTCCCCGTCCTTTTCCTCAAGAATATAACACATAGTCTGAGTATACTCTTGCGCTCCATTAGTAACGCAGAAATCTTTACTAACGAAAAAGTCGTAAATCCCCCCTTGAAAAAGCAATCCTCTTACTACCGCGTGAATATCCTCACCATAAAACTCAAAAGTATCTGAATCAGATACAAAGTTAGCCTTTTCGCCATCAAAAATAAGTTGCGAATACTCATTATTGTTTTTTATCGAAACGACGTAAGGTTCATACTCGTAATTGATATTAGATAAAGCTTTTACGGAAGTCAAATTTGAAAGATACATTCTTTCACCAGAATAGAAATATAAACGATCTCCCTCGTAATAGAATTTTTCCGGTACGAATCTTTTGTCAATAAAGTTTGGCATTTTTTTAGCATATACGAAGGTAGTTTTATCGTTAGTTTGGGCATTATTAAAATCTAAACTTATAGTTTCCACTTTATAGGGAACTTTTTTTAATTTGGCAACCTTATTCATAGAAAAGTCCTACCTTTAATTCTGCCGTTTTTAGGTCTTAACAAGCCGTTAATAGCATTAACGTATCTATCGTTCCACATAACAGCCTCGTCAAACCTTGCCTCAGTTAGGCAAAACTCTGCTAAAACGCCGTAAGAAAGCATAATTGTCGTCACGTTTTTTTCAAACGTACCAACGGTATCCGTAAGCCCATAGTTTTCTGGGAGGTAAGAATATTCTATTTGATATATTAGTCCCAAAGAGGCAGATAATCCGTAAGTAGAAAGTGTGAAATCAAGTTTATTACCATTAGAATCATACACGGCAATAACGCTTAAAGGTTCGATTCCAAGTTCAGTAAAACTTATGGCGCTACGCCCTCCCACTTTAACAGTCTTTTTCATAGATATAAGTCCCTCTGCAAGTTCCCTAATAACGAGGTTAGTTAATCTAGTTAAAACGTCAACCGTTTCAAGCGTGTTTTTTGAAACGCCATCGGAACTTAAAGTTGTTAAATATTCAACAACGTCCTCTCTTGCAAGCAAAGTTGCCGAAGTTTTTACAATTTCACTAATTTTCATAGAGTTTCTCCTTTTTTATAAAAATTCGCCGAGCAAAAACGTTGCTCGGCGAAAATATATTTAGGCTTCGACAATACCTGTAAGCATTGCCTGTCCAGCTGGACGAGAACAAATAAGTTCTGCGTATTTAACTAAGGTAGCCGAATAAACGGGTTTTCCGGGTACTTGTCTTAGGATTTTGCCATCATCTGCTTCCATCCATTGCCAATCACAAAGTTGGTGAAGAACAAAGTCATCAGTATTAAGTAAATACATTGTTCCTGCGGGACAAAATCTGTCAGCCACGATAGGAATACCATTATAACTCATTGCCTTGAAGCCACCAGCAAGTTCCATAGTATCAACACTTCTTCTATTAGCCGAAAAAAGATTTTGTAATGCACGGCGAACACCAAAAGAACAAACTATAAAGTTAGAAGTATTACCCGTATCTCCCTCAATAGCATCGAGAACGCTTTGAATAAGGTTTTCTGAAATTTCACCAACATCATCCCTATAGTAAGGAACAAGCCAAGGGTTAGAACTTCTATCAAGTCCGTAAAGGGTTTCGCTGTCAGAGAAAATTGCTTTAAGCCCCGTAAGTTCATTGCCGTATGATCCTTGAACGGCAATGAACGCACCACTTCCGACTGCAACGCTATTTTTTTTGTAGTCCTCAACGGTAATAATACTATTTTCTCTATCAACGTGTTTTACTCTCATAAGCGGAATATCCCTCATCACATCACCAAATGGATCAATGAATTGAAGTACCATACCTGCAAAGAAATTTGAAACGTCACTAACTTGATATCTGCCGTCCTCATAATCTTCTAACATTTCAGAAAGAATGCCACTACCATCACCGTAAAGCATTCTTGCAAAGTTAAAAGAAGAAGATTTTACAAGTCTTTCCATTTCCGTATTAAGAATATTTACAAAAGCCCCTGAATTGTTTTCAGACGCTCTTATTGCCTTATCGGAAATTTCAATAGTACCGTAGAGGTTTTTTAACGTTGCAACCATTTGACTATATTTGTTTCCGTAAGCAAGTGGAAGACTACCATCCTCCGTTCCAGCTCCAATACCACCATTAAGACCATGTACGCTTGCCCTTCTTACCTCCTTACCATAAACGTGTTCAGTACTATGCTTAATTGCGGCAAAGAAAGGGTTTATTTTATTGTTAAGATGTTCGCAAATAGCGTCTATATAATAACTTTTTAAAACGCTATCTGCATTTGTTAAATTTACTGCCATAATTTTTCTCCTTAGATTTCTTTATTTAATAATTCTTTAGCAAGTTGCCCTGCTTGATCAATCGTCTTGGGCTTAGAATAGGGAGTTTTTAATTCCACACCTTCTCTTCCCATTACGATTGCTTTACTTTTCCCACGTTCAATTTCTATAAGGTAGTCCTTTAAGATTTCTTCTTTATCTTTTAGGGTTATACCTTGTGCTGACTCGTTGGGTTTTATCTCCTCCGTAAGGGTATTTGCCTTATTTACGGTGTTTTCCAATTCTTTAATACGCTGACAGCGTTTGGTGAACTCAGCCTGTAAAGAATTGTATGCAGATAAGAGTGCGTCAGCACTTTTAAACTTACCATATGAGGTATGGCCATCTTCACCGTTAATTTTCTCTGCCTCCGCAGTGTGCGAAATTTCTGCCGTAACTTGTTCATTGATAATTTCTTCCATAAATTAATTCTCCTTTTTTTTCTTTATTCTTTCCTTATGCATTTTAATATGCTCAAAAATATTTTCTTTTTCTTGTTTAGTTAATTCGTCGTATTCGCTAAAAACGTATTTTGTATGTTCTTCAACGTGAATAACGTCGTCGTCAATTTCTTCAATTTCAATAGTAGATTTTCTTATTAATGGGTTTTCTCTATCTGCTTTTTCCGCTTGAAGTTTAGGTAGTCCTTTTTGATAGTCAAACTCTTGAAAACCTAATACGTTTAATATCTTTTCTTTAACTTCTGCTCTTAAATTTCCGTCCTCGTCATTAAAAAGCCCCTTTTCGTAAAGGTTAATAACCATTTCTCTTTTTTTAGCAACGCTTTCAGTAAGTTCGTTTGCGCCTTTTAGATAAGTTTCGTCCGAATTAACGGCTTTTGCATCTAAATAATAAACGTGAGTTTTATCCGAATCGTCTTTATATTTAATCATCTTAACACCGGCAAAGAACTGAGCGTAAAGCCTTATAACGTGCCTTGCAACCAGTAAATAACTATCTCTTATCCTTTCTGCTGAGGGCACAATTCTTTCGCTATCTTGTTCAACTAAAATTTCAAGAGCTGTTCCACTTTGCAGTTTATTACTTCTTGAAGAAGAGGAAACGTCGCTTACCCCACTGATAATATTAAATTCCGTTATAAGTTTACTTTCTTCGTCGTTAAGTTCAGAGGGAATAGTAAACCCGTCCATCATTTGAGGTTCTTTTGAACCTTGTCTATAGACGATAACTTTACCAGGTGGCAAACCCTCGTTTTCGAGGTCGTCAACGTCAACCGAGCCGTCCTCAACCATCATTACACCCGTTGATAGCCTATTTATAAACTCGTGCTTGCGATTTTTAACGGCGTTATACGCACGTTGAATAGGAATTAATCTTTCCACCACGCTTACACCGAAGAAACTACCGCCACACTCGATACTTTCCTGTTTAACGAAAGGAAAGGTTCTGCTTTTATCCTTTCCGTTAATATAGGGAAGTTCACCGTAATACAAAAGTTTATTGCCTGCAACGGTAATCAATCTACCGTTTGGAAAGTCAAATGAAGGCTTTTCATATTTCTCAATAACGATAGCAGCGTCTTTAAGAACGTTTTTAGAGGCTTTTGAATTAGACGCATTATCCGTTGAAAGGGTCACTAAATCGACCTCCTCTCCGTCAAGTAAAACGCCGTATAGTTCTTTTATTTTAGAAACGGTTAAAGCCCTTGCGTGAATAATGCTAAAGCAATCGTCAATATCTTCCTTATTTAAATTATCGGGGAATATTTCAAAGGGAGAAACGCTTGTAATTTTAACGTCACCCTCTTTAATCTTTTTGCCGTCTAAAACGCCAAGTTCTCTACCTCCGTCGTTATCCCAAGTAATTTTGTAAAAGCCCGTACCACACACCTCGGACCAAAGAGAAGTTTTTCTAACTATATCCTTAAAACCTATTTCGTCAAAAAAACCAGCGATTGCTTTTTCAGCAACTTCCGCCCCTGAAACGTCGGTATCGTCGTTGGTTTTAGGTCTAACGCATACTTCGGGGGAAACTTTCATAAGCCTACTCATTCTCGTTTCCATAATGGGAGCAATATGATTAAACACACCTCTTTGTTGCCAGAAAAACTCGCCAGCATCCTTTTCATAGAGTTCACCTCTTGAGTTAATCCCACAATATTGATTGCCGTTTAGAAAATTCATATTAAGTTCCCATTGACGCTCTAAATGTAGTCTATCTCTTCTCCTTTGCTCAAAATCTTCCTTTGTTTTAGCAATTAGATCTTCTATAAATCTTTCTTGCTCTTTTTTTTGCTTTTGCTCGCTTTGCAATTTTTTTCCTCCTCTTTTTCTTGTTTTTTTAAGAGTTCATTAAGTAATCTTTCTTTTTCTTTATTAAGTTGTTCTTCCGTCATTGAAGATAACGGTTCGGAGCTATAATCTAATAGGATTTTAAGTGCGCTAACGTCTGGCGGAACAGATTTTATCGTCACCTTTTTTTTATTTAATACAACGCCCTCTTCCGTTTTAACGTATTCTTCAATAACCTCCTCAGAGTCGTAACCGAGCGCCCTTTTTATAAGGGCTTTTTTTAGTTTTTTTTCTTTAATATCTTTTTCTCTCATTAAGAATCTTCCTGTATAGTCTGTCCTTATCCTTTTGAACGGCAGTTTTTACAGGTTTAATAGGCGCAAGTTCGGGCTTTCGCATAAGATAATATCTAAGTTCATCCAGAGCGTGATCATCCGTCTTTTTAGGATTGTCCCCCTCTCCCCACCAGTAACTTTTTAGTTCACGAATAAGGTTTACGCAATTTTTGAAAATGAAAATCTTTGGTTTTCCGTCCACCACTTTTAAGTATTGCTTTACCCTTGAAATACCACTGAATAAATCTTTATTAACGTTTGGATTAACGGCAATGCCTTGCTCGAAAAAAAGTTCGGTAACGCTTTTTGAAGAGGCTAATGTTCTTTGTTTTGCAGCAGAGTCTATAATAGCCTCTATCTTGCCGTCAAAACCTCTTTTCCAATTTAGTGAATCGGAAATTTTCTTAATTTTTTCCGAGTGATATATAACGTCCCTTTTAGCCTCGAAATGCTCTGCAATCACGTAAACGTTTTTATCGTAATCAACGCAATACCAATGCGCTGATAAAGGATTGTTTAACCCAGGGTCAATAGAGATAGTATCTTGCCACTCTAACGGCACGTTAAAAGGTTCAATAACGTGGACGTTTTCATCAAACTCCGGATAAACAAGCCCCTCGTTTTGCTTAAATCTGCCGTATCTTCTTGACTCCAACTCATCTTCTGGAAGAGTTTTAATAAGTTCTTCAACGGCATCTTTATTAAGATAAGGATTATCCATCCACTCCATAAATTGATACCAAACGTTTGGCGAATTACCCTTGTTTAAGAATATCTCGTCGTATATAAAAGTAAGCCCCTTTAGAGGTGTCATCGTGCCGAAAATATCACCGTTTTTATCCAAAACCCTCATTTTACATTCGTCGTAAATATCCTTTGGTGGTTCTTCGTCAAACCACACGAAATCAAGAGAACTGCCTTGAAATTTTTCCCTCCCCTGATCGCACGACTTAAAGCCGATAACGGAGGTTTTTCCAAAACTGTTTTTAAGAAAAATTTGGTCGATAACACCCGTCGACGGGCTTTCTTTTTTACCTGAAATCATAGTAATATCTAAAATGCTTTCTTTGGGCAGATAATGCAGTATTTTGGCTTGAGCAACGTCCCTTTGTACTTGCGTAGAAAGGGACACTACCCAGCCGAAAACCTCGCTTCTATTTTCCCTATACGGATGAATACCAAGCGCCAAATATAACGCCTCAACTGCTCCGCACTCGGTTTTTCCGCTACGGTTTCCACCGAAAACCCATCTATTTTTAAATATAGATTTATGGAAATTAATTTGTTTTTGATGTACAATCTTGCCACTGTTATATTTTTTTAAGTTATTATTAGCGTCCCTTTTTTGAAGTTCTTTTTCAATGCCGATTATACGCTCGATAATTTCTTTCATAAATTCCGTCCAAAAGTTTAACTCACGCAAATATTAGCACTATTTTTCTAAGTTAAAATAGATATATGTCTACTTTTTTTGAAAATTTAAAATAAAAAAACTCCCTCTTTTTTTGTAAAAAAGAGAGAGTATATATTTAACTTAATTATTAATTTTCTTCAGTGTCTTTTTTCATTTCTTCCATTTCAACTTTAACCTTTTTGAACACCGATTTTGTTACGAAAAGATAGATAATGATAGTTACAATCCAACTCATTGGCCAGGTAATATATATAGCGTCAATAGAATAGATAGACGGAATTAATTTAATTATTTCTATCCATAAAAGTCTTAAAAAGCACGCACCAAAAAGCGAAATAATCATAGCGGAAAAACTTCTGCCAACACCACGCAAAGAGCAAGAATAGCAGTCCATAATTCCACATAAAAAGTAAGTAAATCCCATAACGTTAAGTCGTTTTTGTGCGTAGAAAATAGCTTCTGGGCTATCTGCTAATATCGGAACTAAAATTTTACAAAGCAGTAGCATTATAATGCCTGCGCAAAAACCGAAAGTTAACTCTAAAATTATGGCAGTTTTTCTTGCTTTAACAAGCCTATCGTAATTTCCAGCCCCGTAATTTTGTCCAGAAAAAGTCAATAAGGTTAGCGCAAAAGCGTGTATAACGTGATATAAAATGTTATCTATACTTGACGCAACTGAGTTTCCAGACGTTGCATATTTTCCAAATCCGTTAACACATGATTGTATGGACAAGTTTGCAATTGAAAATAGCATACTTTGAACACCCATCGGCACGCCTATTCTAAGCACTTCTTTTAATTCTTTGGGATAAATTTTTATATGTTTTGGAATTAATCGATAAATTTCTTTTGTTCTTAATAGACTTATAATACAAAGTACAGATGATAAACCTTGAGAAATAATGGTTGCTATGGCAACACCCTCAACGTCCATTCCAAAAACCATAACGAAAACAATGTTAAAAATTATATTAGTTATACCGCTTATAACTAAAAATATTAACGGTCTAACGGTATCCCCCGCAGCACGTAAAATAGCAGAGGTAAAATTGTATAACATAGTAAGCGGAAAACCAATGGAATAAATCTGAAGATATTTTACCGCCATATCCATCATCTCTTGGTCAACGTTAAGCCAAGTTAGAAAAGTTCTTGCGCCAAAAAAACCAATAAAAAATATTAAAACACCTGCAATAAGTGGAAACAATATTGCCATGCCAACGTTCTTTTGCACTTTTTCAGTATCTTTTGCACCGAGATATTTTGCAACGAGAACGTTCGTTCCCATAGATATTCCTATAAAAAGCCCCGTTATAAGAGTGATTAGCGTTCCGTTTGCGCCAACTGCCCCCATTGCTAAATCGCCAAGCTCACCTTCTAAGCATAAACCTAAAATAAACACGTCTGCAGAGTGAAAAAACACTTGCAAAATATTCGTTGCCATTAATGGCAATGCAAAGAGCATCATTTTTTTAAGTATAGAACCGCTGGTCAAATCGACGTTCATCTTCTTAGTCATACTATTTCTCCCAAAAATAAAAACGCTAAAGCAAACGTAGGTGTTATGCCGTGCGCTTTATCGTTTTTAATTAAAAATCTATTACCTTTTCATTTAGATATTCGGTGAAAACTATTTTATAATCGTTATCTTCTATCACTTGACTTTTGTTAATCATTTTCCAACCGTCTAATTCATCTAAATTAGGAAAGAACACGTCAGCCTCTTTTTCCGCGTCCACCTTGGTAACTAACGCCTTTTCGCAATAAGGTAACATGGTTTTATAAAAGCTTCCTCCTCCTATAACGAAAATATCCTCACTATTATACTTTTTTAGTTGTAAAAAGAGGCTTTCCATATCCTTGCAAACTATAACGTCATCTCTATTCTCAGTTTTTGATAAAACCACGTTAACTCTTTTAGGAAGAGGTTTTGCGTTTGGAAACGACCTTAAAGTTTTGCCTCCCATAACGACTATTTTATTAAGCGTTGTACTTCTAAAAAATTTCATATCCTGAGGAAGAGAAAACAACAAATCATTATCTTTGCCTATCCCCCAATTTTTAGAAACGCAAACTATTGCTTTCATTATACGGCAACCTCAAACTTTTCGTCAATTTTATTAAACTCGTAATCAACGAGTTTAAAATCGTCCACCGTAAAATCGTAGAAATTTTTAACGTCTGGGTTAACGATTAATTTAGGCGCTTTAAAGGTGGGGTTCTTAAGCATTTTTTCCACAACGGGTATATGCCTATCGTATAGGTGAGCGTCTGCAATAACGTGCACGAGTTCGCCTACTTTTAAGTTTGAAACTTGAGCAAGCATAATTAATAGAGCAGAATACTGAACAACGTTCCAGTTGTTTGCAACGGCAACGTCGTTACTTCTCTGATTAAGAATTCCGTTTAGCGTATCCCCAGAAACGTTAAAGGTCATAGAATAAGCACAAGGATATAAATTCATTTCGTGCAAATCTTCAAACGTGTAGATATTGGTCATAATCCTTCTTGAATGAGGATTATTTTTTAAGTCGTATAAAACTCTATCCACTTGGTCGAATTCACCCTCTGGGTACTTGTGTTTAACGGATAATTGATAGCCGTAAGCCTTACCGATTGAACCTTTTTCATCCGCCCAACTATCCCAAATGTGACTATTAAGATCGTTAATATTATTACTCTTTTTTTGCCAAATCCACAAAATTTCATCAACGGCAGATTTAAAAGCCGTTCTTCTTAACGTTAAAATTGGAAATTCCTTAGATAAATCGTATCTATTAACGATACAAAACTTTTTAACGGTATGAGCGGGCGTTCCGTCAAGCCACTTGGGTCTAACGGGATAATCGGTGTCCCACACGCCGTTATCGATAATGTCTCTGCAATTTTTTATAAAAATTTCATCTGCAATACTCATATATTGTTCACCCCTTGCGTTAAAACGCATCCTTTGTTAAGTTTTTCCACCTATTAGCAATAAACTTAAGCACAATTTTTTTAGGCGCTATCTTCATTATAAAATATAAAAATTTATTAAAAAAACCGGGAATATATTTCGCCTTGTTTTTTTTCACTGCTTTAAGAGAGCCTCTTGCCACGAACTCTGGGCTTTTAGAAGATAATCTTCCCCAAAGCCCTTGACCCTTAATATCCTCAATTATGTCAGGGCGGGTAGGCACGCCACCAGGCAACACGGTTGTGATTTTCACCTTTTCTTTTTTTAGTTCGTATCTAAGCGCAGTAAATAAACTTAAAATAAGCGCTTTCGTTGCCGAATACACTTGAAAATAAGGCATTGGCGAAACGCAAGACATACTTGAAACGGCTATTACTTCCGTTTCTTCACCTTTTAATTTAAGTAATTCGTGTGCAATATCAAGGGTTGATTCAACGTTTACCCTAAGTTGAAATAAAAGTTTTTCCCTCGTGTATTCAACAAACGCCTTTTGCGTGTCTACACCGGCAACTAAAATTATTCTTGAAATGGAAAAATTATTTTCCCTTGCGTATAAATATAGTTTAGCCCTATCGTCGCTATCCGTTAAATCACAAGCAACGTAGTAAACCTTTACGTTATAAAGAGAAGAAAGTTCCTCTCCTAACTTTTTTAATTTATCCTCGCTTCTGCCCGTGAGAAATAGAGTATCGCCGTTTTTTGCACACTCGTAGCAAAAAGCCTTGCCTATTCCCCCCGTTGCGCCACTGATAAAGGTAACCTTAATCATTTGGTAATCAATACTTTGGAAGACACGCCGTCAATCATGCCGAGTTTACCAGAAAGACTACTTAAAATTTCTTGAGGAGCTTCTAAAACGACGCTAATAATACACACGTTTTTTTCTCTGTGTGGTATACCTAATCTACCCAAAACGTATTTTGCGTAGATATGAAAAATTTCGTTAACCTTTGAAACGCTATCTTCCTTGCTAACAACCGTGGCAACCACGGCAATTTTATTATCCATAATTTTCTCCTTTTTAATATGATAACATATTAAAAAAAGTTTAGCAATTAAATTGCCCTTTTTTAATAGTCATTTTTAATTTTTCTATCGCCTTTTTTTCTATTCTCGAAATATACGAGCGAGAAATTTTCATAAAAGAGGCAACCTCTCTTTGAGCGTAATTTCTTTCTCCTTTAAGCCCATATCTTAAACATAAAACGGTGTATTCTCTATCTGATAGCGTTTGTTTTAAGAAGGCTAATAATCTTTTTCTCTCAATCGACCTATCAACCTCATGAAAAACCACGTCGTCTTTTTCGTATAATAAATCCATTAAAGTTAGTTCGTTCCCCTCGTTGTCAGAACCAACGGGATCAGATAAATAAATATCGTTTTTATGTTTTTTGTTAGAACGTAGCATCATTAATATTTCATTTTCAATGCACCTTGCAGTGTAAGTTGCAAGCCCTGTTCCTTTATCCTTTTTGAAAGTGTTTATTGCCTTAATAAGCCCTATGCTACCAACGGAAATTAAATCGTCCGTTTCGGCAGAGCCAGAGTATTTTTTTACCACATGAGCAACTAAGCGCATATTGTGTTTAATTAGTTTTTCTCTAGCCTCCGCATCGCCTGATTGCATTAAGTTTATGCACCTTTCTTCCTCCTCTTTTGAAAGTGGCTTTGGAAAAGATGATCCGTTAAGTACACTACCCGTGAAGAAAACGAGTTTACCTATTAAAAATAAAATGGTGTCAAAAAACATATTACCCTCCTTTTTTTACTAACTTTATGAAAATAAAAAGGGTTATATAACGCACTGCCCGTCCTTATTTTGACATATGGGTATTTACAAATAGAGTTTAGTTATTATAATGTTTTTGGCGTTTGGAAAAAAGGGAGGTGAAACGAATTATAACCTATTATTTTATAAACCGATATCGTTTCTACGATAGGCTTAGGCGTGAGATTAAAAAAAGGAAAAGATAAGTTTCCCTCCTAATTAAGAGGTGAAATATGAACTATATATTTTTAGAAGAATTTGCCGTTAATTACGGCGTTCACGCAGTCGTTTTATCAGTTCTTATCTGTCTACTTAGGCTTTTTCTAAAAAAAGTTTTTAAAGAGCGTATAAAAGAAGTTACCAGATCTTATATAGAAATGGCTTTTTCCGTGTTATCTGAATTTTTATTTTTATTAATATACACGGGAGACGTAAGCCTTTTTACATATAAAACGGTGTCTTCTGCACTACTTTCCTATTCGTTATCTTTAGTTATCTATTCTTTGATATCAAGAATAATAAAAGGTAAGTCTACTAAGGTAAGTGCAAAGGCTCTACTAATCGAGGGATTTTTAGCAGACTACGTTATAGAAGAAAATCTGTCAAAAGTTTCAAAAACCATTGCAGAGGCTATTAACGAACAAACCAGCGAAGAACAACTTCTTCCACTTATTGCGGACAATCTTTCTCGCCCCGTAAATGAGGAGGAAATAATTGCACTTTGCGAGCTTATACTTTCCTCAATAAAGAACGTAAAATAAAAATTAGCGCAAGAAATATCTTGCGCTTTTTTTCTTACATAATTTCCCATTTTTTTAAGATACTACCACTATGAAACTTTATAAAGACCTTGATAAAAACGTTAAAAAAATAAAAAAATGCATTAATTCAGACGACGTTATTTTTCACGACATAATGGTAAAAAGTAAAAAAGCGTGCTTAATTTTTGCCGGCGATATCGTAGATAAAAATGCTTTAGGTCAGTTGGTTTTACGCCCGTTAGAAAATCTAAAGGTAAAAATCACTGAAAAAACTCTCCTTTCCGCCTTTTATAGCCCCGAAAAACAAATAGTTGAAGAGGCAGACGATATAGTTAGAGAAATTGTAAACGGAAACTCCGTTTTATTAGTAGATGGAATAGCAAAAGCAATCTCTTTCGGCTTAAAAAAGTTTGAAAAAAGAGCCATTGCAGAACCCCCCACGTCAACGGTTATTAAAGGTCCAAGAGAGGGGTTTGTCGAGAGTTTACCCGTCAATATAAGTATGATGAGAAGAAAACTTAAAACCCCCGATTTAAGATTTGAAAATTTTACCGTGGGAAAGTTTTCTAATACTATGGTGTCAATTTGCTATCTTCACGGTGTTGCCGATTTATCGTTAGTTGATAAAATTAGAAAAAAACTTAAGAAAATAGATATCGACGCAATACTCGATTCGTCTTATATTTCCAAGTTTTTAGGCGAACACAGAAGGTCTATTTTTAAGCAAGTTGGAAACACGGAAAAGCCCGATATTCTCGCTGCAAAAATCTTAGAAGGAAGAGTGGCAATCTTCGTTGACGGCTCGCCTATTGCCCTCACAGTTCCCTATTTATTAATAGAAGATTTTCAAAGTCCGTCAGATTACTACGCATCTTCTTATAGTGCAACGGTATCAAGGTTGATAAGAACTATCTCGGTTACTTTGTCGTTGTTTTTACCCTCCTTTTTCGTTGCCTCAGAATTATATCACTTGCAATTTATCCCTTTTGCCTTCTTATTAACTATTGAAAACAGTATCAAAGGTATTCCTCTATCGCCAAGTTCGGAGATGTTTTTTACACTTATGATATTTGAAATACTAAACGAGGCGAGCGTTAGAATGCCAAGATACGTTGGTATGGTAGTATCAATAGTAGGTGGTTTAGTGCTTGGCGAAACGGCAGTTTCTGCGGGAATAATTTCCGCTCCTACCCTTATGATAGTGGCGTTTTCGGGGATATGTTTATACACTGTTCCAGAACTCGTTCAAACCTTTTCAGTGCTAAGACTTTTAACCCTTTTAGTTGCAGGAACTTTAGGAATTTACGGATTAATTTCCTTAACGATAATATTTTTAACCTATCTCGTTTCTTTTGAGAGTTATACCACCCCCATTTGCGCTCCCTTTTCGCCTTTAATTACTAAAGACTTAAAAGATAGCGTGTATAAAGGATTTTTTATAGAACACGAACTTCGCCCGATAAGTTTAACAAACTTTAATAAGCGAAGAATGAAAACGAGCAAAAAGGAGAAAAAATAATGGAAAAACAGTTAAAAACACGCCAAATTTGTTTGTTTTTTATAGCCTTTTTACCTATAACCAAATTATTTGCAATGCCAAGCATAATGGCATCACTCGCTGGGCGAAATTTATGGCTTTCGGGGCTAACTAACGTAGTTTTCGACGTTATAACGCTTTCAGTATTAATTGTTGTTTCAAAAAAAACAGATAAAACTTTTTATCAAATTTTAACCTCAACGTTTGGCGAAACAGTCGCAAAAATAATTTCCGTTTTATACGTTATATATTTTTTGTTTAAATCTGCTTTTCCTATTATGGAGCAAAAAGATTATATAAACGCAACGTTATATTTTGCAAAGCCAAGCACTTTCTATTTCCTCCCATTTTTTGCCGTAGCTTTTTATATTTGCAGTAAAAAAATGAGGATTTTAGGAAGACTATCAGACGTTTTATTTACCTTTACGCTATCTGGTTACGGTTTATTAATGGCACTTGCATTAAAAAATACCGACTTTTTTGCCATTTTACCCATAGGAAAATGCAACGTAAATGAAATTATAAACGGCTCATATTCTTCTCTTGCGTGGTTTGGAGATTCAGCATACTTTCTCTTTTTTATAGGACAATATCAACATAGAAAGGGTGACGGAGTAAAAATCTTAGCATCCTATCTTGCCAACAGTTTAATGATTATACTATTTTTAATTGTATTTTACGGCGTGTTCACTTTTATTGCTTTTAGGCAAAAATTCGGTTTAACTGATATTGCAAAATACACTTCCGTTATCTCTAACACGGGAAGATTTGACTATATAGCAAGTATGTCGTTGCTGTTTTCAGGGATAATTTCAATTATATTACCATTGTTTTTTGCAAGCAAACTTTTAGAAGAAGTATTTTCTTTAAAAAGCCCCTTAATTTCCTCAATAATTTGCGTAATTATAGCATTTACCCTAAGCGTTGTTTTTGCGCAATATTATTATTCGATTGAGAAGTTTATGACGGGAACGGCTGGTATTTTGTTACTGTTTTTTGGAAACGTTTTCCCTATACTATTTATATTCTTTACAAAAAAAGCAAATGATGATAAGGAGGCTATAAATGAACTTAAAAGAAATAAAGCCTAAAATTTTAATTCTTGCTATTTTGTTATTGTTTAGTTTGTTTTTCAGTAAATCTACCGGCTCTGTTGATATAGAAAGAATGGCAATAATTACGGCAATCGGGATAGATTTAGAGGAAGATAACTACTCAATAACAGCACAAATTGCCGTTCCTGAAGAAGATTCAACGTCAACTGAAAAAAAGAAAACTCATTTAGAGGGAAAGGGTGCAACGGTTGGCGAGGCTATAAAATCAATAAGTGATATTTCAGGGTGGTATCCCCAACTTGTTTTTTGTAATTTAATCGTGGTAGGAAAAGATTTTAAGGAAGAAAACGTTTTAACCGTTTTAGATTTTTTTGCAAAAACACTTAGGGTTCAAGATTCTGCGCTTATCGTTTATGCAAAAGATATGCCCGCACGAGAATTATTGTCGGAATCTTCACCTATGGATAATATATCATCTTTTGCAATACAGAAGATACTTCATAAAAAGGACGGATTTAATAAAGACGTTGCAGAAATAAACATTAAAGATTTTTGCGCCGATTATTATTCAAGAACCTCTTCGTCGTATATGCCCATAATTACGGTAATAAAGCAACAAGACTCTTCCTCTAGTGAACAAGCACAAAGTGGTGGTAACGAAGGCAACAAAATGGGTGGTATGGAGGCAAGCGGAGGAAAAACACCCGAAAGTGGTGGAAATTCTTTATTCAACGCTAAAACGACGGCGTTGTTTAAGAACGGAAAATTTGTTGGAGAATTAACAGAAGATGAAACGGCAATCTTAAACCTATTTACGGAGGGTTTTTCAGAAAGTACAATTTTAGTTAAGGACGTTAAGTTTGGTATATACGATAAGTGTAATTATTTAGCAACGGTTATAAAAAGCAATAAAAAAATATCATTAAATGCAGATAATAACAGTTTAAACTTTAACGCTAAATTAAATATATATTGCAAGATAAGTGACCAAAATAGCACTCACTCAAAAACGGTTGTGTCAAAAAACGTTCCTTTACCAGAGGAAGTTAAATCTGCATTAGAAAATAAAATTACTGAAAATTTTTATTCTTTAATACAAAAAATTAAACTTGCAAATTGCGATATATTAAAACTTGATCAACTGCTCTATCGATACCACTATAAATATTACCCAACTTATAAAGATAATCTCTTAGAGAAAATGAATATTAATATATCAGTTAACGTTTCTGGACAAAAATAAAATTGTTTTATATAAAAAAGAGCAAAAATTTTTACTCTTTTTTTATCCAAAAAATTTAGTTATAATTTCTTTTTCGTCAGCACCTTTTATATAATTACCAATATCTAAAATTGCTTGATAAACACTCTCTTTTTGCCACTTTGTTCCGTTTAATTTTTTATAAAGAGCATCAAGTGGTTTTAATAAAAAGAAATCTCCTGAAAATAAAGCGTTTTCAATTTGTCCATTATTTAAATCAAAGTTAAAATAAATCGTGCCGAAGGAAAAACGGAATTTAATTTCGTTTTTTCCTTTTGGAGAATAACCGATATTCCAATCATATAAATCGTATTTTTCTTTTTTTAATTTATTAATTTTTATTAAATCGTTATTATCA
>JAZSDD010000007.1:0-6021 GCA_045530945.1 Christensenellaceae bacterium | reverse complement strand
TTTCAAATACTTGCTTTCTTTTTGTATATGGTTTATTATATTTATATACTTAATTTTTAGGAGTTAACATGAACACTATCAAGGGCGAAATTACAAAAAATACAGTATCTTTTTCAGAGTTTAAATCTTTTAATGGAGAAGTTGTAACTATTAAAGGATATATCCACCGTATTAGGGAAATGACGGGGTTTTCTTTCGTTATAATCAGAACGGAAAGAGATTTAATTCAATGTGTTTACGCACCCGAATTTTCATCATATAGATGGGATGAAAGTCTTAGAGAAGAGGCTTGCGTAGAAGTTAAAGGAAAGGTTGTTTCAAGTACGGACGCTAAGGGTAACGAAAGATTTGAACTACAAATACACGATATAAAAATTCTTTCCCTCCCCGCCGAGGCACTTCCTATAGTTATAAACAAAAAACAACTCGATAATATTCAAATGAGCACTATTTTGGACCTTCGTCCTATCGCATTGAGAAATCCAAAAGAAAGGGCTATTTTTAAGGTGCAAGAAGGTATTGCAAGAGGTTTTAGAGAATATCTCCTTAAAAACGGATTTACTGAAATTCGTTCCCCTAAAATTAACTTTGCCGGCGCAGAGGGTGGAACTAACGTGTTTAAACTTGATTATTTTGGAAAGCAAGTTTATCTCGCTCAAAGCCCACAACTTTACAAACAAGCGCTCGTTGGCGTTTATGAAAGAGTGTTTGAAATCGCCCCTGTTTTCAGAGCCGAACATCACGACACTTCTCGCCACCTAAACGAATATATTTCCATGGACTTTGAAATGGGATTTATTAACGACTTTACCGATATTATGAATATGGAAACGGGTGCGCTTAAATATATATTCAATCTATTAAAAGAAGAATATAGCGAAGAACTTAATCTTCTTCACGCAGTAGTTCCAGAAATCACCGAAATTCCCGTTCTAAAATTTATGGAAGCAAAAGAACTTTTAATGAAAAAGTTTAAATATCAGCCTACCGACATGAAAGACTTTGACCCACAAGAAGAAGAACTATTAGGTAAATACGCTAAAAAAGAATTCAATAGTGATTTTATCTTCATAACTCACTACCCCTCTAAAAAACGACCTTTTTACACTATGGACGATCCTGAAGATCCCGAATACACACTTTCTTTCGACCTATTGTTTAGAGGACTTGAAATTACCTCTGGTGGACAAAGAGTTCACGATTATAAGTCGCAAGTTGATAAAATGGTTAAATGTGGCATGAACCCAGAAGAGTTTGAAACGTACCTCATGCTCCATAAATACGGCGCTCCTCCACACGGTGGCTTAGGTTTAGGTCTTGAAAGACTTACGATGCATCTTTTAGGCTTTAAGAACGTTAGAGAGGCAACAATGTTCCCAAGAGATATTAACAGAGTAACACCATAAATTATACTAAATTATAAAAGGATAGCAATTTGCTATCCTTTTTCTTTTTTACTTTCTATATATATTAAACGGTGGTTTCTTCTATAAATTCTCTTAAAACCTCGTCTTGAAGTTTTTTAAGAAGTTCCGGTGCGCCGTTCTTAACCTTTTTACCGTCAACACTTTCAGCAGAAATACAAAGATTACTTATTGAGGTAATTATAACCTCGTCTGCATTATATAAATCATCTAATGAAAACGCCTCTTCCTTAACGGGAACGCCAAGTCTATTACAAGCGTTTATCAAGTGTTTTCTCGTTATACCTGGGAGTATTAGATTATCGGTTGGTGCAGTGTAAAAAGTTCCATCTTTTATTATGTGAACGTTGCTATGTGAACACTCGGTAACTCTACCGTTTCTATGAAGAACTGCCTCATCGCAACCAGCGTCTTTGGCTTTTTGCGCAGTCAAAACGGAGGGAATTAGATTTAACGATTTAACGTTGCAATAATAGTAACGCAAATCTTCTGCCGTGATTAGTTTGATTTTTTTATAAACGTCGTTAATCTTTCCAGGTCTAATATTAACCATAATATTAGCCGTTTTCTTTCTATCGTAAAGGTGATCTCTTTTTGGCTCAGTGTATCTCGTTGCGTGAAAATATATAAAGTTATCACCCGTGTCCATTTTTCCAACTAATTCATTTAAGAGGTTTTTAAATTCTTCTTTTTCGTAAGGAATATTTATTTCCAATATTCTTGCACTATTATAAAAACGGTCAACGTGCTCGTCTAACGGAAATATAACGTAGTTTCTACTATAAACAGCGTCGTACACTCCGTCACCAAAGAAATTTACCCTATCACCCATGGGGATAGAAATATTTTCAAACTCATCACACACTCCGTTATAATACCCTAAGTTTTTCATGTCTTTCTCCTATTGCTATTCCTTAATTAGAGTATAGCATAATCTTTTTAATTATAAAAGCAAATTTGCACCAATAAAATATTTTCTACGACAAATCTTATGGGTTTGTTCTTTTAGAAAATACACAGCCACAGTAATTTTGCCTATACAAATCATACTCTTTTGAAAGCTCAACCGAGCGTTGATAACCACCGCTTTTCTTAAAATCGGAGGGTAAAAATTTTACTCCAATTTTTCTTTCTATCGATAAACCGATTTTATTGATTTTATCTGCATTTTTTAATGGCGACACTGTAAGGGTTGTAGTAAAATAATCAAACCCCTCTTGCATAGCAAATTCCGCAGTCCTTTCAAGGCGCAAATTAAAACATTTAGCACACCTATCTCCTCCCTCAGGTGCATCTTCTAAACCTTTAACTTCACTATAAAACTCTTCAGGGCAAAATTTCTCCTCGATAAAATCAACAGATAAACTTTCACATAATCTTTTTTGTTCATTAGCCCTTTTTGAAAATTCCTCCACCCCGTCAATATTAGGGTTATAATAATATACGGTTAAATCAAAAAAAGCCAATAACCTCTCTATGCACGCCGTCGAGCAAGGTGCACAACAAGAGTGAAGTAAAAGTTTAGGCTTTTTCGTAAATCCTTTAATTATTTGCATCATTAACTTGTCGTAATTAAGATTGTTCATAATATTACCATCTCTTATTTGCAAAATGGTCAGACCTAAGCCTGACCATTAATAATATTTAATGCGTTGGTGTCAAACAGTTTATTTGCAAGTTCTTCTCCGTATTTTTTTGTAAGCAACTTTCTTGCCTCACCAATTCTTATCGGACGAAAATCGTGACAATCGCTTGCAACAAAATCCACCAGGTTGTTCTTTAATAGTTTTTTTACTCTTTTATAATAATCTTTATTTTTCTTATTAACTAAAGACGATGCATTAATTTGAATTAGCCCTCCAAGATTTTTTATCTCAAAAACGTCATCAAACTGTAAGTATTCATATCTTTCAACATGTGCAATAATGGGAATAAGTCCCCTCATTTTTGCAATGTAAACCGCCTCAACTATGTCAGACGGATCGACGTGGTGAAATTCAAGCAAAACGTATTTAGTATTGTTTAGGGTTAGGAGCTCACCAGATGAAAGTAAATTAAAAGTATCCTTTTCAACGTAAATCTCTTGCCCTAAATACAAGTTTATAGGAACGTCCTTAGCAAGCGCCTTTATTTTTTCGAATTGCATTTTTAGCACTTCTTTAGTGCATAAGTATTTTCCACGGTAGTGAGGCGTTAAAATAACGTCCGTCACCCCGCTTTCCTTAAGGTCATTTAGCATTTTTATTGAGTTTTCTATTGATTCACTACCGTCGTCAACAGCAGGCAATATATGAGTGTGAATATCAATCATAAAACACAGTTAATTTATTATTCTTCCCTATCTCTATGTGAGTAGTATTTATTATAATAAGGGTTATATTCTCTATCTTTCTTACTATCGTACATAGAAAACACTGAACCAAGAATTCTAATATTATTCTTTCTTAAAAGGTTAATTGCTTCAACAACTTGGCTCTTAGTAGTTTTACCGTAAGCAATAACGAATAAAACTCCATCAGAAACCTTTGAAATATGGATATAGTCTGAAACCTGTAAAACAGGCGCACAATCTAAAAGTACGTAATCGTATTTTTCCTTCAAACATTTTATAAGGTTTGCAAACTTTTCAGACAAGAAAGTTATTGATGGGTTATAAATATCCATACCCCTCGTAACTATATCAACGTTTTTATATTTCGTCTTTTTTATAATGCCGTCTACGTCACAAATCCCTTGCATATATTCAGCAATTCCGTTTTCTTTTTCAAGTTCAAACATTCTATGGAGTTTAGGACGATGAAAGTCAAGGTCAACAACGACAACTTTTTTCTCTGTAATTCCTAAATTTACGGCAAGATTAGAAATAATAGTCGTCTTCGCCTCGTGAGAAAGTGAGGACTCTATCTGAATAACTTTACAATTTCCATCTGCGTTGATATATAATATATTATCCTTAAGTCTAGTATAGCCAGTAGACCCTACGGCAGACAAATTTTCTGATGCAATTATTTTGCTTTGAAAATGATTGCGTTGTTTCTTTTTACGAGACCACATTGTGCCACCAAATCCTTTTTAATTAACAATGTATATTAATAATAACACAGAAATAAAAGAAAATCAACCCATAATTAAAAATTTAATACATTTACATAATTATCATATAAAAAAACTACCGATGAAATTCATCGGTAGTTTTATTTTATTTAACTAAAATCAAATCTTAGTGTCTGCCAGTCCATTTACTGGTAATTTTAACGATTACGTTAATGGTAGCATCTGCTTCGCCAAAGATTGCGGGATCAAATAAGGTGTTAGCGTTAATTTCAATTTCTTGACCACCAACAACTGCCTTCCAGCCTTTGAAAGCGTAATCAGAGTTGTTCACTTGAACACCTTCTTTGGGAAGTTTTTCACCAAGGCTTTCACCTGCATTAACAGTAGCATCTGCAACGTCATCTTCACCGTTAATAGTGATTTCTAAAGGATTGCCATCTTTATCAACACCCTCAAGAACAAAGTTGATGGTATATACGATTTGTTCCCAATTAGCAGTGTATGATTTGTTTCCTGCACTACCAGAAATAATTACTACGTTCTTTACTGGGGTAGAAGAAACGCCATCCGTCCAACCAATAAATCTGAAACCTGCTTTAACAGGGTTCTTTAAGATAATAGTAGCATCACTTGCTTTATAAGTGGTGGGGTTTTCTTCACTTTCAAGCATATTGCCACCTGCAAGATCGTAAGTAATGGCAAAGGTTTGACCATCATCTGCAGTCCAAGTAGCATATGCAGTATAACTTTCTGCAATCTTGTTAGTTGCATTGTTAACTAAAAGTTCACCGTTGGAAGAACCCTTTCTCCAACCAGCAAAGATATAACCAATTCTTGAAGGAGTGGGAAGAACCATTGCTGCATCGTAAACGTAATCTTTACTTGCTTCGCCTTCCATAGTTGCAGGAGCATTAACAGTGTCGTTCAAATTAAAGGTTACGGTATAAGTATTAACAGTCCAAGTAGCGTATAAGGTAAGACCACCCGCTTGTTTTAACACTGTACCGTCTGCAAAATCTGCACCCGTTGCAGAACCGTTCTTCCAACCGCTAAAGGTATAACCTTCTCTTACAGGAGTGGGAAGAGACATTGCTGCGTCGTACGTATAATTTTGAGATTTACCACCTTCGATAGTAGCAGGAGAATCAATAGAATCGTTTAATTCAAAATTAACTGCGTACTGATTAGCCGTCCAAACAGCGTTTACGGTAGTATCTTCGGTAATTTCTTTAACGTCTTTGTCCCAAGAAAGGGTGTAACCCTCTTTCTCGTATACAGGAAGTACGATCTCGTCAACATTTTTAACAGTTTGAACTTCTACACCTGAAACGAGCGTTCCGCCATTACCGTTAAAAGTAACTTGAATAGACTTTCCACAACCAATTGCGAAAAGACTTGCAACTAATAGCATTGCGCTAAGCAATAAGATAATCTTGGATTTTCTCATAATTTCTCCTATTTATCTATATTTTTTTTAATTACAATCATTATATATTATATAATTTGATTTGTCAATACTAAAATTAAAAAAATATAAATTTTT